>NZ_DBNHEF010000038.1:0-27074 GCF_057138825.1 Candidatus Defluviilinea gracilis | reverse complement strand
ATTTTTTGAGCGGGGACGCTAAATCTTGCGGGGCTTCCATCTACATTTGTGTAATTTCGGGAAGTTGGCAGTAGCGTAACTCTTCTGCCCTCTTCCAGATACCGTTGCGCCAAGGGATTTGCCAGAGCGCTCTCAAGCGTGTAGCCCAGTTCCACATGGTTCGCCCCAGCAATTACTCGGGCGCGGGCGTATCGAAAGTAATCGGCTAAAGTTTTTTGCGCCTCCGCCCTGTTGAGTTCTGGGTTCCAGATAATATGGCTCCCTGAAGTTTCATTGATGAGGAGGTTATTTTCGATCTTGAGGGCGGGATTTGGTTTTCCCTGCTCGAAATTCCACACAAAGGCGACTTCGCCGTCTGTATCGTAATAAGCGAGGTAACTGGTCAGCCCTTGCTCGGCGAGGAACTGGCGGGTAAAGCCCTCCCCCGTCATGTCTTTGGTTTGGTCAAAAAGAGCCTGCTGTTCAGGAGTGAGGGATTGGTAGTAAGCGTCCTCAGGGTTCGCCGTCGGTTCGGGGGTGGGGGTGAAGGTTGGGGTTTCTGTCGGCGAAGCGGTTGGCAGTTGAGTCGCCGTGATCGTTGGAGAAAGAATGGGAATTTCAGTCGGCGCGGCGCAGGCGGCGAGAAACACGATCGTAACAAGCCATGGAAGTTTTTTGACCATCTTCCAACGTCCTTCTCTTCTTAGACGAATTTCTCCGCCCAAGTATCCCATATCGATTCAATCATCAACACCCCTCATCCACAATCACGATCTTATCTTCCTTGTTGGGGACAATGCACAAAAACTCGAACGGTTCTGCCCCGGTGTTTTGATACGAATGGATGACGCCTTCGGGAATAAAAACCACATCGCCCGTTTTCACGTGATGCGACTCGTCGCCGACGGTGATATCCGCTTCGCCGCGCAGGACGTATTGCTCATGTTCGACCAGGTTGGTGTGGCG
Organism: Candidatus Defluviilinea gracilis; assembly: GCF_057138825.1. Taxonomy (NCBI): domain Bacteria; kingdom Bacillati; phylum Chloroflexota; class Anaerolineae; order Anaerolineales; family Candidatus Villigracilaceae; genus Candidatus Defluviilinea; species Candidatus Defluviilinea gracilis. The sequence goes on along the minus strand of NZ_DBNHEF010000038.1, from coordinate 26,129 downwards.
CGGCATGCCTCCGCCCTGTTGCATGGAAAATTTTCTCAGCGCGAAGTTCGGTCCCTCCTGCGAGGAGATGAGAACCTGGATGGTTGTATCCTTCCCGGCGGCGACGTTTTTCGCCTCAACGTCGGTGGAATGTTTGACGGTCATTGTTTTATTCTCCCATCAGCCATGAAAGCCAATCCTGTTTTTTGACCTGCTTCGAGGCGTAATCGGCGGGGATCGAGACCAGCACTACGGTGATGTTGTCGTGTCCGCCGCGCGAATTGGCGAGCGCGATCAACGCCCCCGCGCCTTCTTTGAGGTTGGGTTTCGAATTCACGGTTTCCAAAATTTCATCGTTCCAGACCAGGTCCGTCAGCCCGTCGCTGCACAACAAAACCACATCGTTGGGCTGAAGTCTCACCCCTTGATGCGCCTCCGCTTGCTCGTCATTATCCTCTTTGGAGAGTTTCAAGCGGAAATCCGCTTCGGGCGGCACGGCGGAGCCGAGATAGCGGCGAATCACATGCACGTTCGGGTGTTCGCGCGCCGTTTCGGGCGTGATAATATTTTTCTCGAGCGCCTCTTGGATCCAGGTATGGTCTACTGATAGTTGTTGAATCTTCCCGCCGCGCAGGAGGTAAATGCGCGAATCGCCCACCGAAGCCGTGTACAGGCGGTCGCCCACGATCCATACTGTGGCGCATGTGGAGCCCATACCCTTGAGGTTGTCGTTCGACGCGGAATGCGCGGCGATGGCGTTGCTGGCATCTGCCACCGCGTCTTCGAGCGTCCGGCGGACCTGATGCCCGTCGCTTTTTGCCACCACATCCACGATATGATTGACCGCCAGTTCCGCCGCCACTTCGCCCGCCCGGTGACCGCCGATCCCATCTGCCAGCACGGCGAACAGCGACGGAGTCCGCTCACTGCCGGCAAGAACGAACGATGCCACCGCGTAGCGATCCTCGTTGTTCTTGCCGGTCATGCCGGCGTGGGTCTGGGCTTCAACGTTCAAATGCGCGCGCGCGGTGCGTTTCATCATAAGATTTTTAGATTATACAGCAGGGACGAGGTCAGCCTATCCTACTTTTTGGATATAACCCTCGGTTCAGGCGCCGGGGGGGCTTGCTTCAAGTCGAAGCGGTAGACCAGCCCCCCAAAGTGGATCCGATCGCCGTGGACGAGGCGGCGTCCTTCACGCGGGACCGGGTCAAAGTTCACCCACGTGCCCGCGATCGAGTTGTTGTCGTATATTGTGAAAACACCGTGATCGGTCTGTTTGATGCGGGCATGCAACGGCGAAATGGACGGATCGTCCAGCACGCGAACCGATTGCACCGGGTCAGTGCCGAAGGTCATATCTTTTTCGGTGACCGGTATCGGCGCCACGCTGGCAGGCTCGCCTCCGTTGACGAGACGGATGAGGTAGGCGGGCGCGTCTGCCACGCGCACAGGTCTGGAGGGGAGCCAACTTGTGCGACGCGGAACGGTTTTTGCCTTCTTGGTAGCCGAGGCGGGAGGCGCCGTCAGGGACGCCACCGGTTGGGTGAGCGGGTCTTCGAAGCGCGGTTTCGATTTCCGTTCTTTTGTGGCGGGGGTGTGGGGCTTTCGGCTTCGGAGCAGGATTCCCACCAGGGCGATGCCTGCCAGCGCGATGGCTCCGAGGATGATGGTGGAACTATAGCGGGCGAATAACGCCTGAACTCCGCGAGGTGCCGGCGTCACTGTAAAGGTGACCGGGATGCCGATGCTCGATTTTTTCAACCCGAGCGAATCTTCCGCTTCGACGACGATCGTGTGTTGGGCGCTGTCTTCATAGGCCGAGAGATCCCAAACGAAGCGCTCAAATGGAGCCTGGGTGTTTTCGGCGACGATAACGTCGTCCACGTATAACGTGGTGCGCGTCAGGTCGCGTTTGTGTCCATCGGGGAATTCCACGACGATGTTGATGACCTGCGTCTGCGGCGTGAGGATTTCGGTGTTGTAGGGGTCGTCTGCCGGCGGCTGGCGGGTGATCTGCGAGGGCGGCGAGAGGAAGATCGGGTTGGGCGGCTGGATATCCGCGCTGAATGAAACAGCCGGCGCGGATATCTGTCCCTGCGGGGTGTCGACGTTCAGTCCGAGGGTGTGCGCCCCGGCTGTGTTGAGGGCGGAGGCGTATGTGAGCGTGTACATCTGCCGCAACGGCGCGAAGTAAATCGCCGGGTCGGGCAACGCTTCGGCGCCGGAGAACGCGGCGAACGAGCCGTTGGTCTGCAAGGCGAGCGATTTGAAGGCATTCGCGCTCGGCGAGACGAACTCCTCCGGCGCGTCCACAAACCAGACGAAGACGCGCGCCTTTAACTCCACGGCGCGTTGGATGAGCGGCGCGATGGAGTTATCGATATTGGGATCGTTGAGATGCGGCGTGATGAACAGGATGGCGCGTTTCATGCCGGGCTGTGAAACCGGCAGGGAGGCGGTATCGAGCGCGATCGAGAGGGTTTGCAGGTTCGGTTCTGACTTGCGGAAGTCGGGCTTGAACGAGCTTAGGCTGACGAACCATTCCTGCACGGTCCCATGCGTGATGAGCGACCCGGAGAGCGACACGAGATTCAGATCGTCGCGCGAATCGGCGGGTTGGGAGTTTGCCCACGCGCCCAACGCGTTTAACACACCCGCAAAGCGCGGTTGACCGGTCGAGTCGCGCACATCCAGCGCGGGCGCGGGGTTGACCGCCACCACGATCTGCGCCGGGACTTCGAGCTGGGTCAACGCGTCGACCGGACGCGGCTGACCATCCTCGTAGACCGTGAGATCGGACGGCTGAAGATTCGATTCGAATCCGCCGTTGGCGTTAAACACGTCCAACAGCGCGGAAATTTGTGGGAAGTTCTGCGTGTCCACGCTGACGATCTCGGCATACGCGCCGGTTTGGGCGGACGCGAATGTCGAAGAAGCGGCGAGCAGGCATCCACTGAGAAAGAGCGCGAGAAGTCTACGCATTTGCCTCAGTGGGAAGCGGCGCGTTATCCTGCGGTTTGGTCAAGCGCATGTAGGTCAACGTCCATGCGGATTCGGCGTAGGCGATGATGATTCCCTGTAGCAACCAGGCGACGGGGATGAAGAGGCATAAACAAGCGCCCATCATGTATAGGGGCGTTAGGTTCTGTCCTTGCCCCGCCATGAAGGCGATCATCGCCGGGAAGACGATAGCGAAGATCGGGAGGACGATGACGAAACCAGCCGCGAACCCGATCACGGCGAGGATGATCGCCATGAGGATGATCGGACCGAGGTTGGCTTTGAATACTTCCCACCCGCGCGTGATGGCGGGTAGGACATCCATCTCCTCCAGCACGACCGCGTTCTCTGCCTGGCGGAAGATCATGCCCAGCACGAACATGACCGGCATGAGCAGGCATAAACAACCGATCATGATGGGCGTCATTCCCACGATCCCAACGATCGCGGTTTCGTTGCCTCCGCTTGCGGCGATGCCGCCAACCAGGACCACAGCAATTGCCATGACGATAATGAAAACGGGCAAACCTAAGATCAACGAAAGACCGAACATGCGCCAGAAATACGGAACGCTTCCGCTGAATAGTTCGCCGAAGACGAGCGATGCCGCGCCGCCTTCCGCTTGCGCTGTGCCGCGGATCAAGCCGATCTTGCCGATGGCGCTGAGGAAGGTGGTGACGATCCAAATGATGCAGACCACGGCGACCATAACGATGATGATCGTGGTGAGATTCTGTTCGATGGTTTGCAACCAGCGCATCATTTGCGGAGGAATCTCGGGCGGCTGACCGTCTCCCCCGTTACTGCCTCGACTACTGAAATTTGAATTGAAACTGCCTCCGCTTCGCCCGCAACCGGCGAAGATGCCAAAAACCCACAGAATTTTGTGCTTCCAAATGATCTGCCAGGCTCGGGTGAGCACTTCTCCAAAGTTGAAATTCATAGCGAACTCCTTTCTGTTATGCCGCCGCTTCCGCTAGGGTAGGCGCGGCAGGCGTTTGTGTCAAGCGCAGGTATGCAAGGATATACGCGGATTTCATGAAGGTGACCGCAACCCCCTGCACCAGCGCCATGAGCGGGAAGAAAAAGAGCATGATCCCCATCAGCGCCAGCCCAAAGGTTGTCGGGTCAAAGTTGTTGGATTCGAGAAAAAATGGAAGGAAAAAGAAGGGAATCATGAACGGCGCAACAATAATACCGCTTAACACCGACATGGCAAAATACACCACCAGCGAGAGAAGCGCCAACCGCCAGAAATTCGCCTTCAGCAATTCCCAGCCTTTGGCGAGCGATTCCATAACCCCCATCTCGTCTGCCACTACCGCGGCTTGCGCCTGTTCCATGTATGCTTGCAGGATGAACATGACCGGGTACATTAGGATGAAAAGAGGCTGGATGCAAATAAAACCGATGCCTGCGGTGACGATGCCGAACAGGGTCATACAGCCGAAGATGGCGGAAAATATCGCGCCGATCACAAAGGTGGTCAGGAACATGATGCCCAACATGCGGGGGAAATATGTTTTCGCGTCCAGTAACAATTGTTTGAAGGATGTTTTCTCTTCGCCCCGCTCCAAGCGGACGATGCCTAACGCCAGAGCCGAATTGCCATAGGTGGCTAGCGCGATCGTGAGCAGGATGAAGACAACATGGAAGATAAAGAAGAACACAATGAACAGCGGGTTCTCGAAAAAGACCGGCACACCCGAACCGTTTTCATCCAATAAGAAGAGCGGAAGAAAATACAGCGGAATGCCAATGAAATTTACCAGCATCGGAAGGATGACCAACCCCCAAAACGATTTATTCTTCCACGTGATCTGCACCGCGCGGGATAGAACTTCGCCAATGTCAAAATTCATCGCATCTCCTCAAAGCCCGCTTCGTCTGCGGGTCTCAACAAGCATTCGACCCTCCGCTCAGCGCGAAATCGTCAATCGTCAATCGCCAATCGCCAATCGTAAATCGTAAATCGTAAATCGTAAATCGTAAATCGTAAATTGTTACTCCCATTCGATCGTCGCGGGCGGCTTGCTGGTAATATCATACACCACGCGGTTGATTCCCTCCACCTCGTTGACGATGCGGCTCGACACGCGCGCCAGCAGGTCATGCGGCAGGCGCGCCCAATCGGCGGTCATGAAATCCTCCGTCGTCACCGCGCGGATCGCCGCCGCCTCTTGATACGTCCGCTGGTCGCCCATCACGCCGACGGAGCGCACGGGAAGCAAGACGACAAATGCTTGCGAGGTGGATTGTCCAGCAGTTGAACTGCTGGACGAACTAGACGAAGTTGAACTGCTAGACGAACTAGACGAAGTTGAACTGCTGGACGAACGAAGCAATCCTTCTTTAGACAATTCCTCGATCAGGATCGCATCCGCCGCCCGCAGACGGGACACACGCTCGCGCGTCACCTCCCCTAGACAGCGCACGGTCAAGCCGGGACCTGGGAACGGTTGCCGCCACACCAGCGACTCCGGCAACCCCAGCGCTTCGCCGACAGCCCGCACTTCATCCTTGAATAAATAGCGCAACGGCTCGACGAGTTCGAATTGCATATCTTCGGGCAATCCGCCGACGTTGTGATGCGTTTTGATCTTCTCGGCTTTGTTTCTGTCCGGGGCAGACGACTCAACCACATCGGGATAGATCGTCCCCTGCACCAAAAACTTCGGCTGACCGACCTGCTTCGCCTGTGCTTCAAAAATGCGAATAAACTTCTCGCCGACGATCCTTCGCTTTTGCTCCGGTTCGGTCACGCCTTGGAGCGCGGAGAAATACTCGTCGCTGGCATCCACGACAATTAATTCAGAATGCAAATGATCCCGAAACGCCGAAGCGACCTGCGCTCCTTCATTTTTCCTCAGCAAGCCCGTATCCACAAACACAGACACGAGTTGATCGCCGATGGCTTTATGCACCAACGCCGCCGCAACGGATGAATCAACTCCACCCGAAACCGCCGCGAGCACGCGTTCGCTTCCAACCTGTTTCTGAATCCGCGCGACGGATTCCTCGATGATCGATTCGGGAGTCCAATTTGGCTCGACGCCGCACACGTCAACGACAAAATGTTTCAGCAGTTTTTCGCCGTTGGGCGTGTGACGCACCTCGGGGTGAAACTGCGCGCCGAAATATTTCCGCTTCACATCGCCCATCGCCGCGAAGGGGCTGTTTTGACTCTTCGCCAATGCGACAAATCCATCGGGGAGTTTGGTGATGCGGTCGCCGTGAGACATCCAGACTTGGGAGAGATTAGAGACTAGAGGGTTAGAGAATTGGGGTTCTATGAGGGCTTGCCCGTATTCGCGTTGCGCGGAAGGGTCAACTTGTCCGCCGAGGGCGTGCGTGAGGGCTTGCATCCCGTAGCAGATGCCGAGGATCGGCAAATTCGTTTTGAAAATGAATTCTTGAATGAATGGGGCGTTCTCTTCGTACACAGATTTCGGTCCGCCTGAGAGAATGAATCCCTTGGGGTTGACGGAGAGAATCTTTTCCTGCGGCGCGTCCCACGGAAATAATTCGCAATACACATGCGCCTCCCGCACGCGTCGCGCGATGAGTTGGGCATATTGAGAGCCGAAGTCCAAGATGGCGATGGATTGTGTCATGAAATAATCCTGGTTAAAAGTCGAAGGTCAAAGGTCTCTTGTCTTTTCAGACTTTCGACTTTTGACCTTCGACCCCTGAGATGAGATGAAAATGCAACTGCGGAAAGTCCTGACGCTCCCCGCCGTTGACGATAAGCCGATACGCTGTGAGATGAAATTCCTTCACGAGGCTTTGCACGGTTGAATACAAGTCGGTGAGAAAAACAGAATCGGTTGAGTCAAATTCCATCAGCGTTTTGACCGCCCTCTTGGGAACAAGCAGAACATGAAACGGATACGCAGGCTTCGGGTGATAAAACGCCATCAGTGTCTCAGTCTCTCGTAGTTTCTTTACAGGAATGGCAAAACTCATGTGAGCGAACATCCAACCGATGAGGGGAGCAAAGAACCAAAGCAACCCGCGCCAATGACCATCCACCAATTCTCCAATTCTCCAATTCTCTGGTCTCTACTTTCTACTTTCTACTCTCTAAACTTGATCTCCCCATCCCCCATCGAAACAATACACGCCAACGACTCCACCGGCACGCCAAGCGATTCCAGCGCATCCCGTCCGCCTTCGAACGATTTCTCGATCAACGCGCCGATGCCGACAACTTGCGAACCCGACGCTTCTGCCAAACGCGCCAACCCGAGGATCGTCTGTCCGCTGGCGAGGAAGTCGTCAATGATCAACACGCGCTCATTGTGAGCCAAATATTCCGGCGAGACGATCAACTCAACCATGCGTCCTTTCGTGTGCGAGGGAGCGAGGGTCAAAAATACCTGATCGGGCATGGTCACCGGCTTGGTCTTGCGCGCGTACACCACCGGAAGCCCAAGATGGATCGCCGTCGTCAGGGCGGGGGCAATGCCGGAGATTTCGGCGGTCAGCACCTTCGTCGCGTGAACCGGGGCGAAGAGCCGCGCAAACTCGCGCCCGCAGGCATCCATCAACAGCGGGTCCACTTGATGATTGACAAAACTATCCACCTTCAAAATTCCCCCGCCGAGATTTTTCCCATCGCGCAAAATTCGCTCTTCAAGTTCCTTCATGTGTTCTCCTGTATCCCAAGTTTAACGCTCGCGCGCTTGCAACGACATTATAAACGCCTGTGTTAGAATCTTCCACGTGACCGACATCGTGCTGGCATCGAACTCCCCGCGCAGGCGCGAACTGCTCGCGCTCACGCAATGGAACTTCACCGTTTCAGTTGCGGACATTGACGAAACCACAAGAGAGAACGAATCGCCCGCCGAGTACGTTCTTAGACTCGCGGAAACCAAAGCCCGCGCCATTGTAAGCAGGATGGAAACCGGTCGAATCGTCCTTGCGGCTGATACGACCGTGGTGAACGGACGCGACATCCTCGGCAAACCCGGCAGTGACGCGGAAGCCCTCGCCATGTTGACTCAACTGCGCGGGCGGATTCACCAAGTCTACACCGGCATCGCCCTACTTCGAGCCAGCGACGGATTTCTCCTCACCGACCTGTGCGTCACCGAGGTGCCAATGCGAAAGTATTCCGACGAGGAGATGCGCGCGTACATCGCCACCCGCGACCCGTTCGACAAAGCCGGCGCGTACGCCATCCAACATGCGGAGTTTCATCCGGTTGAAAATCTGCGCGGATGTTTCGCCAGCGTGATGGGACTTCCGTTATGCCACGTCACACGATTGTTACGAAAGATGGATGTGCATCCAAACGCCGATGTGCCTGCAAATTGCCAAAAGCATTTGGAGTATGAATGTCCGGTGTATGAAAGAATATTGAGTGACACTTAATAACGCAAAGAATGAACTTTTTTGGCATGACCCCGAAGGGGTCAAATGATTCTAGATTTTTATGTGCAATAGATTCAATCCCGAAGGGGTGTCATAGCGCGCGAAACGTATATCATCCCTTCGGGATTTGGTCGTTGCTTGCCTCAGGCTATAAGCTTTCCATCCCTTCGGGATTGTTGAATTGAAAGGTAAAACATGAAATTATTTCGTCTCATCAGTATCATCCTCATCCCCGCATTTATTCTCGCCGCATGCGGCACCAATGGGATTCCCGGCGTGCCCACCGGAACCGCGTTGCCGCAACCGCTCGTCACCATCGACTCTGCGCCGGATGCGAGCGCGGCGCTCAGCGCGTACCTCGACGCCTACAAAGCGGACGATTACAACGCCATGTACACCATGCTCAGCAAAGTGACCACAGACGCGCTTCCGCTCGACCAATTTGCCAAGCGCAACCGCGACGCGTTGAACGAAATGAGCGCGGGCTCGTTCGATTACGTCATCAATTCGGCGCTGGTCAACCCGTTGTCTGCCGAGGTGGCGTATAACGTCACTTATCACACCGTGCTGGCGGGCGACATTCAACGCGACATGATCGCGCGCTTCACCCTCGAAGACGGGGGATGGAAATTGCAATGGGACGACTCGAACATCCTGCCGGAACTCGCCGGCGGCAATGTGCTCAAAATGGATTACAAGATCCCCTCCCGCGGGGAGATCTATGACCACAACGGCGACCCGTTCGCGGCGCAATCCGAGGTATACGCGTTCTACGTGATCCCCGGCAACGTCACCGATGAAAGCATCGGCACGCTGGTTGCGCGCGTGTGGGCGTTGTGCGGCATCAGCCCGGAAGTTCTCACGCAGGATATCCTCAACACGCCGGACCAGTTCGCCATTCCGTTGTGCGAGGCGTCGGCAGACGAATCCGCGATTATCCGCGCCAGTTCTCCGAGCGGTTTGCAATGGGAGCAGTACACATCCCGTTATTATTTCGAGCAAGGCACCGCCTCGAACGTCGTTGGATACACCACGTTTATTTCTGCTGATGATTTGGATACATATAAACGCCTCGGCTATCAAGGTTCGGAACGAGTCGGGAACGCCGGCATTGAACGATCGATGGAAGATTATCTCGCCGGCAAACATGGCGGCACGTTGTACGTGGTGAATCCGTCTAATGGGCAGATCGTGACGAAGGTCGGAGAGAGCGAACCGCTACCGTCTGAATCGGTGAACCTGACCTTGGACCGCAATCTGCAATACTACGCGGAAAAATCCATCGAGGGATTCCGCGGCGCGGTGGTCGTGATGGAGGTGGATACCGGGCGTGTGCTTGCCATGGCATCCTCGCCCGATTACGACTCGAATATCTTTGAAACGAACAACCCCAACAGTTCAGAACGAATCGCGGAATTATTTCAGCGTGTAGACGATCCGCTACTCAACCGCGCCGCGCAAGGACAATATCCGCTCGGTTCGGTGTTCAAGATCATCACCATGGCGGCGGGCATGGAGAGCGGGTTATACATCCCTGAATCAACCTTTGACTGTCAATACGATTGGACGAAACTTCCGGATACGATCCGCCACGATTGGACGTGGCAACATTGCGAAGATCGCGTCGCTTCGGGCAGGGAATGTAATACGCCCGATAGCCTGCCCTCTGGCTTGTTGACCCTTTCTCAGGGATTGATGCGCTCATGCAACCCGTTTTTCTATGATATCGGCTACACCCTATATCAAAATAACCGTCAGACCGATATTGCCAACATGGCGCGCGCGTTTGGTCTCGGTTCGCCAACGGGAATTGGTCAGATCACCGAAGCCGCCGGGAATATCAGCGATCCGCAAACTGCGATTGATGTTGTCAATCAAGCGATCGGGCAGGGCGATATGCAGGTCACGCCGTTGCAGGTGGCGCGCTTCATTGCCGCGCTCGGTAACGGTGGCACGTTGTATCGCCCGCAATTGGTCGAATCCATTCAGCCCATTGAGGGGGCGCCCACGCTGGTCTTCAAGCCGGAAGCGACCGGCGTCTTGCCCGTCACGCCGGAACGGTTACAACTCATCCGCGAAGCGATGATCTCGGTGGTGGAGGATACGCTCGGCACGGCGCATTTCCGCTTGCGCGGAATCCAAGTGCCTGTCGCCGGGAAAACCGGCACAGCCGAATCGGGAAGCGGCAGACCGCACGCCTGGTTTGCCGGCTATACCCTTTGCGAGGAAGCCGTGGATCAATTCCCCGTCTGCAAAGAGAAACCAGATATTGCCATCGCGATTATTCTTGAAAATCAAGGCGAAGGTTCAGACTGGGCGGCGCCGGTCTTCAAGCGCATCATCGAGACGTATTACTTCGGTTCACCCCGGACCATCTACTGGTTCGAATCCAACTTCGGCGTGACCGAAACCCCGACGCCCTTCGGCGGCATCCCCACCGAGACGCCGGAACAGTAATTGACAGAGGAGACCTCACAGGTCTTTAAGACCTGTGAGGTCTTTTGAGAATTGGAGAATTTGAGAATTGGAGATTCGCGGTCTGATCGTCAAAGCCCAGTCTGGATTCTTCACGGTAAAAACTGAAGATGGTTTTATTATTTGTCAACTTCGTGGAAAACTAAAGCAGGGAAAAGCCACAGGCGACATTGCCGCGCTGGGCGACAAAGTTGGCATAACAATTTTAGATGACGGAAGCGGGGTCATCGAAGAGGTTGAAGAACGCAAGCAAGCCATCACGCGGCTCGACCCGCGTCCGCAGGGCGAATATCAACAAGTCCTGCTGGCGAATCCAGACCAAGCCGTGTTCGTGTTCGCGTGCGCGCATCCGAATCCCAAATTGAAAATGTTGGATCGGTTTCTGGTCATTGCGGAGAAACAAAAAATCCACGCTGTCGTTGTTGCAAATAAAATTGATCTCGTTGACGATGCAAGGAAAATTTTTTCTTTGTATGAAGCAATCGGTTATCGCGTCATGTACACGTCCGCAAAAAATGGCGATGGGTTGGATGAACTTAAAAAGATTCTCGCGCAAAAAATCAGCGCGTTCGCGGGACCCAGCGGCGCGGGGAAATCGTCACTGCTCAATGCAATTCAACCCGGGTTGGGACTCGCCGTCAACGATGTAAGCACAGCGATGAATAAAGGGAAGCATACAACCGTCACGCGCGAGTTGTTCGCGCTCGACGACGGCGGCTACGTTGCCGATACGCCCGGCTGGAAGTCGCTGGCGCTGTGGGATACGACCCCTGAAGAAATGGACGCCTACTTCCCCGAATTGCGCGACCTTGTACAACATTGTCAATTCAGCGACTGCACACACATCCACGAGCCGGGATGCGCGGTGGTGGAGGCGGTGGAAGAGGGGCGAGTTTTCGAGCAACGGTATGAGTCGTATTTGAGGTTGAGGGAGGGGAGTAATTAGTAATTGGTAATTGAGGAGAGTGAGAATTGGAGGATTAGAGAATTAGAGACTGGAGACTGGTGATTGACGATTGACGATTGACGATTTACGATTGGGGACACTGATGACTACTTCACTGATAACTGATAACTCGATCACTGATAACTGGCACATAACCGGTCACCACTGGGCTGTGGATATGTTGCGGAAGCACATTGTCCGCGGGGGGGTGCGCCATGCGTATCTTTTTGCGGGACCTCCAGGCTTGGGTCGCCGCACGCTGGCGTTGCGATTCGCTCAGGCGTTGAACTGCCCCACGCCGCTTGAAGCAGGCGTCCCTTGTGGAACGTGCCGAGATTGCAAGCAGATCGAGTCCATGAAGCACGCGGACTTGACCGTGATCGAATCCGAATCCGAGGGCGGCATCCTAAAAGTGGATCAGATCCGCGATGCGCGGAAATTGCTCACACTCAAACCGTTTCAATCGAAGTATCGTGTGGCATTGTTCTTGAGGTTTCAAGAAGCAAACGACAACGCCGCGAACGCGCTGTTGAAAACGCTCGAAGAAGCGCCGTCTTATGCGGTGTTGATCCTCACTGCCGATAACGCCGAGCAGTTATTGCCGACGATCGTTTCGAGATGTGAAGTGTTGCGGTTAAGACCGTTGCGTGTTGAAGAAGTGCAAAGAGAATTAGAGACTAGAGGACTAGAGACTGGACGCGCGAAGTTGATCGCGCACATTTCGGGCGGACGCATGGGATATGCACTTCGGCTGATCGAAAACGATTCGCTTCTCGAACAACGCGAAGAAAAATTGAATGACCTGCTCACTTTGTTACCTGCCTCGCGCGTGGAAAAATTTTCCTACGCCGATAAACTCTCGAAAGACAAGGATGCAATGCGTCAGACAATTTTGTTCTGGCTTTCGTATTGGCGCGACGTGATGCTGAGAGTTTCGCAAGCCTCGACCCCGCTCGTCAATGTGGACCGCAACCTGGAGATCGAAGATATCGCCTCGCGCATGGACTTGTCCGTCTCGCGGCGCGTGGTCAGCGGGCTTGAGGAAACACTTGAGAAGATGGACAGGAATGTGAACTCGCGAATGTTGGCGGAAGTGATGTTGATGGATTTACCGAACGATTAACGTAGTGACGACTTCAGTCGTCAGAACCTGTAACGACTGAAGTCGTTACTACGAATAAGCCATGCCTTACGAATATCGCAAACTCTCGCCCAAGGAACGCGAAATCATTGTCAACTATCGCCGCACGCGCGGTTACCCGTTACACGCGCCGCCGCATCCGTTCCGTGAGGCTGGGGCTTATATGATCTCGGCGGCGATTTTTGAGCATAAACCCATCATGAAATCGCCCGAACGTCTGACTGAGTTTGAATCCCGTTTATTGACTGCCCTTCGCGAAATTGCGAAGGGCCTGGTCGCTTGGGTTGTACTCCCAAATCATTATCATGTCCTTGCCTATATTCAGGCATTGGAGCATGTATCAGCCGCGCTAAAACAGTTGCATGGAACAACCTCCCGCGAATGGAACATCGAGGACGGGCTAACGGGCAAACGCCGCGTCTGGTATAAATTTGCTGACACATACATCAGAAATGATGGTCAGCTTCATACGGCATTCAACTATATCCATTACAATCCCGTAAAACACGGTTATGTGAAAGATGCTTACGACTGGCAGTGGTCGAGCCTATCACTCTATTACGAAGATAACGGGAGAGAATGGCTTCGTGAACATTGGAAATCATATACTCCGCCTGTTGATTTTGGTAATGGGTGGGATGATGATGTGAAGAACGATTAACGACTAACCCACAGGGCGCTTCGCGGAGTCGTTACTACGGAGGAACACAAAAAATGAAACAACCGTCCCTGCGTGAAATGGCGATGATGTCGATAGACGAGGGCGAGGAAATCGCTGGCGCGTGGATCACGCCTTACATTCCCGAAGTGGGTATGTACAAGTTGCTCGCCAAGAAGAAAAAAGACGGCACGTTTGCATGGATCCATTTCATCCAGAGGCTGAACGGAAGGAAAGATATTGTCTTTCGCGGCGAGGCAAAGGATCAGGCGCAACTGGATGAACTGCTCGAAGTCGCCAACGGGAAATTGCAGGCGATCTTCAACGTTAAACTTCAACCCGCCGACGCGGATATGTACACGCTGGATGGAAAGGATGCGCCGCCGTTGGCGCAATAGGAGTAAACCATGTGCCGAACTATCAAAACATTACGCAGTGACATCCCCGCCACCGAGGAAGAGATTCGCGCGGCGGCATTGCAGTTCGTGCGGAAGGTGAGCGGCTACCGCAAACCATCCAAAGTCAATGAAGCGGCGTTTGAGAGGGCGTTGGAGGAAATTTCAAAAGCAACGCAAACCTTGCTACAGAATCTTGCTGTAAAAAACGGAACCGTAGTATCGGCACAAAGTTGAATTTCTTCCAGGCGTGGATCGCGCCGTAAATGAATCGTCCGCAGGTTTTAGGGCAAGCATTGTTGCCTTGCTGAACCCTGCGGGACGGTTTGATTCACTCTATCGCCGCGCGTAACTCCTTTGCCAATTTTCCAAATCGAACCGTGTCTAAATTTATCGCCTTGACGAGTGTATCATTTATGGTACACTACTGTCGTGGACAAAGAGCAGAGACAGCCGATTCTGAACGTGTTCTTTTATCGGACCGATGCAGGCAATGAACCTGTCCGCGAGTGGCTGAAAAGCCTTAACCGCGATGAGAAGAGGGTCATTGGCGAAGATATCAAAACTGCACAATTTGGTTGGCCCCTCGGGATGCCCTTGATCCGCAAATTAGAACGAGGACTGTGGGAGGTGCGCTCGAATACCCGTCATGGAATAGCTCGTGTGATATTTACAGTAAGTGGCAACACGATGATACTGTTGCACGGGTTTGTAAAAAAATCACAGAAGACGCCTCTGGATGATTTGAATACCGCCCGCCGCCGATTGGCAGATATAGAAAAGGAATAAGGCAATGAAAAGAAAAAATATGGGAAGCAACTTCGACGATTTCTTGCGTGAGGAAAAACTGCTTGAACAGGCGCAAGCGGTAGCCATTAAACGCGTCATTGCATACCAAATCGCGGAGGAGATGAAAGCCCGCAAACTCAGCAAAACAGAAATGGCAGACAAGATGCGGACCAGCCGCGCCGCTTTAGAACGCCTACTTGATCCCGCAAATTCGTCCGTCACACTTTCGACCTTGGAACGCGCCGCGTCTGCGTTGGGGAAGAAACTCAAAGTGGAACTGGCGTAAGTTGTTCAATTGCCTTAGAGAGTGTTTCAGAAAGGCTGAAAAAGAGCCTCAGCCACACACCTGCCCTGGCGGGCGGTGCCAGGGGAGAACACCGAGCCCACAGAGATTTTTTATAGGTTTTTCTCAGAGTTCTCTGCGCGCTCTGCGGCAAAGAAAGAGTTAAGAAACAGTCTTTTACGCAGAACGTCCCGCAGGTTTTAGGGCAAGCAGTGTTGCCTTGCTAAAACCCTTCGACAGGCTCAGGACAGCGCCTGCGGGATGGTTTGATTCATTCAATCGCCCCTCTCAACTTCTTTGCCAATTTCCCAAACTGGGACGTGTAACGAATCTCATCTTTGCGCGGGCGCGGCAGGTCAACTTCCATGTCCATTTTGATTTTGCCGGGACGTTGAGTCAGCACGAGGACGCGATCCGCTAAAAATAGCGACTCGTTGATCGAATGCGTCACCATGATGACGGTCTTCTGGCGCGCCTGCCAGAGGTTGGATAACTCTGTCCACATGCGTTCGCGGGTCATGGCATCGAGGGAGGCGAAAGGCTCATCGAGCAGAAGCAGGTCGGGGTCATGGATGAGCGCGCGCGCGATCGCCACGCGCTGAGCCATCCCGCCGGAGAGATCGCGCGGGAGCGAGTCTTCAAATCCCGTTAGCCCCACCAGTTCGATCATCTCGCTTGTTTTTTTGAGCGCGGTGGTTTCATCTACTTTGTTCACTTCGAGCGGAAGTCGGATATTCTCCGTCACCGTGCGCCAGGGCATGAGGGTCGCTTGTTGAAAGACCATGCCAATGCTCGGCTCTTCGCCGCGACCGAACGTGAACGCGCCCGACGTGGGCGGAATCAACCCCGCGAGAATTCGCAAGAGAGTTGTTTTGCCCGAACCCGATGGACCCAGCACGCACACAAATTCTCGCGCGCGAACGTTGAAGGAAACGTCATCGAGCGCGTGAAGTCCGCCGTTATCATTTTGGAATACGGCAGATAAGTTGCTAATGGTGAGGATTGGCGTATGAGACATTTTTTAAACCGCGAAGCACGCTAAGGCCGCGAAGTTTTTAAAGATTTCTTTGCGATCTTCGCGGTCTTAGCGGTAAAGTTTTCACGGCACAAACTCATTCGTGAACGCCTTGCTCAGATCAAGCGGTTCCGCGATCAAGCCCATCTCGAGCAAAACATTTTGCATGTTCTCCCACGCCTGCGGATCGGAGTAACCCAGTCGTTCCGCCTTCCATTGTTCGATGGAAACTTCGAGCACTTGTTTTTGCACATCGGCATCCAGTTCGGAAAAATTCGGGATATACGCCTTGCTGATCTCGAACGCCTCATCAGGACGATCAATCGTGTATTGCAATCCCTTCAAGAACGCGTCGACGAATGCCCGCGCGAGTTCGGGATTCTCCGCGATCACTTTTTCACTTGCGAGCAAACCGTTCGCCGCGAGTTGAGCATAATCTGCCACGCGCAACTCGGTCACTGCGATTCCCTGCGCGCGCAATTGCAACGGTTCGTTCGCCGCATAACCGACAACGATATCTTGTTGCCCCGCCGCCATCAGTTCCACTTGATTGAACCCGATCGCATCGAGAGTCACATCCGCTTCGGTGAGTTTGCCCGCGGCGAGCAACGCGCGCAAACCGATATAACTCGCGCCGAACAAACCGGGCAAGCCGATCTTCTTCCCTTTCAAATCCTGCGGCACAAGCACATTCGCCTCGCTTTTCGCGACCACCGACACGGGATATTGCTGATACCACGCGGCAACATACGTGACGGGCAATCCCTGCGCGCGCGCCAACAAAACCTGTTCGCCCGAAACGACCGCGAACGGCAACTCGCCCGCCGCCACCAACGCGACGCCGTCGGTCTCAAATTTGTAATCGAACTCGATCTCGATGCCCGCGTCTTTGAAATATCCTTTTTCAACTGTGACATAGAACGGCGCGTATTGGATGTTGGGGATGTACCCCATTGGCAAACGGATGTGGGTCAACGCTTCATTCTCGACGTTCGGCTTGCCGCACGCCGTCAACATCAGCGACAGCCCCAGCATGAGTAAAACTAATTTGCGAAACATGTAAATCTCCTTTTGTTGAGTAGACCTCACAGGTCTCAGAGACCTGTGAGGTCTGTTTGCTAATTTTGCCACTTCAAAAATTTATTCTCCAACATTCTCACGATCCCATACAACATCAACGCCAGCGCGATCAAGGTGAAGACGGCGACAAAGACCATCGGCGTGTCGTATTGGAAGTCGCCGAGTTGCAGTAAAAAGCCGAGACCACTTTCCGCGTCGACAAGTTCTCCCACAATCGCGCCGATGACCGAAAGAGTCGCGCCGATACGCAAGCCGCCGAGAAACACAGGCAGAGACGCGGGTACTTCTACCTTCCAAAGGATCTGCGCGCGCGAGGCGTGGAGGGAGTTCATCAAATCGTATAACGCAGTTGGCACAGCGCGGACTCCCACAATCGTGTTCACCAGCACGGGGAAGAACACGATCAACGCGCAGATGACCACCTTCGAGAGAATCCCATCTCCGAGCCAGATGACCAGCAACGGCGCAATCGCAATGACGGGAATCGCCTGACTCGCAACAAGATACGGCGACAACACTTTTTCCAGTGAACGCGATTTGGCGAGGGCATAACCTACAATCGTGGCAAATGTTACGCCGACGATGAGTCCCAGCACGATTTCGCTCAATGTGATGGCGGTGTGATGCGGCAAACTTCCATCGCTCATGGCTTTGAGGAAACGAGTCCACACGCTGAGCGGGGAGGGCAGAATGAAGTTGGGGATTCCGCCGAAGCGCGTGAGCAGGTCCCAGCCGAGGAGGAAGGCGAGAACGGAGAGGAGGATGGGAGCGAGTTTCTTTGGCATACCTAACGCTTATTGCTAGTCTTTCGTCTTTCTTCTTTCGTCGCGGCGCTTCGACTACATTCCCCTTCGACAGGCTCAGGCTCGTTCCGCTCGGCGGGGAAAACAAAAAGCGCCGCGAAAGGTCGGGGCGCAGAATCAGACATCCCTGAGTCCGAAACGAATAAAAATCCCGAAAACATCGTGCGTTTTCGGGGATACGTCGAATCAGACTCGCGGTGAGTCGATATCCTTCTTTCATCCAGACTATGACTGTCGGCTCTGGAATTACACCAGTATCGTGCCGTATGACCGACTTAAGTCGGTTCTACCTGCTCGCGGGCTGTACCGCCGATCGGGAATTTCACCCTGCCCCGAAGGTTGTATTCAATTGACGCGATTATACGCCAACTTACTTCAACTGCGACTTGATCTTTTCAGCCGTGTCTTTATAACCCGCGAGTTTGTCGCGTTCTTTTTGCACGAGCGCGGCGGGGGCTTTGTTGGCGAAGTCGCCTGCGAGTAATTTTTCCAATCGCTCGATGTGCGACTCGGCTTCCTTCAATTCTTTTTCAAGGCGCGACTTGTCTTCGGCAAGGTCAACCATGCCCGCCAGCGGCAAATAAATTTCGACAGAGCCGACGACGAGGGAAACTGAATCGCTGGGTTTCTCCGCGAGAGATTGGAGATTGGAGATTTGAGATTGGTTGAGCCCGGCAAGCGCGGCAATGACAGAGGATTGCTCATTTAGCAAATCCATCTTGTCACCGCCGATGATCGTCGCGGATAATTTTTTCGATGGCGCGACATTCTCCTCCGCGCGCAAATTGCGGATGGAGCGCACGATCTCTTGAATTAGCTCGAAGTCGGCGAGCTTCGCTTCTTCCCACCCTTCGGGCTGACTCGGCTGTGGGAACTTCGCCACAACGAGAGCGGCGGGCCAATCTTTGCAGAGACCGGAGATCGGGGACTCGCGTAACGCGCTTCGCAAGTGTCCCCAAATTTCTTCGGTGACGAACGGCGTGAACGGATGCAACAATCGCAAGCAAGTATCGAACACGCGCGCCAAAGTTTCAATTGTCTGTGTGTGAGTCGCTTCGTTCTTCATTTGCTCTTTCGCAACTTCCACATACCAATCGGCGAAATCAGACCAGATGAAATCGTAAATTTGTTGCCCAGCCTGCCCGTATTGGAAATTCTGGAATTGTCGCTCCACATCGCGGACGAGTTGGTTGAGGCGGGCGGAGATCCATTGATCGGCGAGAGTCCAGTGATCAGTGGACAGTGATCGGTCATCAGTATCCGAAACTTGAAACGTGGAACCTGACACCGTGTTAATCACAAACCTGCCCACATTCCAAAGTTTGTTGGCGAAGTTGCGGTTGGCTTCGACGCGCTTGACCGAAAGGTTCATGTCGTGCCCGGGCGTGGAACCAACCAGAAGGGTGAAGCGAAGCGCGTCCGTGCCGAATTCGTCCATCACGGTGAGCGGGTCGATCACGTTGCCATACGTCTTGGACATCTTGCGTCCATGCTCGTCGCGCACCAAGCCATGCAGATACACGGTGTGGAACGGCGCTTCGCCGGTGAATTCGAGTCCCATCATGATCATGCGCGCCACCCAGAAGAAGATGATGTCGTAGCCCGTTTCCATGTAGGTGGTCGGGTAAAAATATTTCAGATCGGGCGTTTCTTGGGGCCAGCCCAATGTGGAGAAGGGCCACAAGCCCGATGAAAACCACGTATCCAACACATCGTCATCCTGGCGAAGTTCTTTCGAGCCGCACGTCGCGCATTCCGTTGGGTCTTCGCGCGTCACGGTCATATGCCCGTCCGCGCAATACCACACGGGGATGCGATGTCCCCACCACAACTGCCGGCTGATGCACCAGTCTTTGATATTTTCGAGCCAGTTGAAATACGTCTTCTCGAATCGTTCGGGAACAATTTTTATTCGTCCATCGCGCACGGCATCGAGTCCCGCTTTCGCAAGCGAGTCCATTTTCACGAACCACTGTTCGGAGATCATTGGCTCGACGATCTCTCCGCCTCGTTGCGAGCGCGGGATGGTTGTGGTGTATTTCTCTTCCCTGATGACGAGTCCCGCGGCTTTCATGTCAGCCCACAGATTTTTCCGCGCTTCGTATCGGTCCTGACCTTTGTACTTGCCTCCGTTTTCGTTGACCTTCGCCTCCACATCAAGCACGGAGATAATGGGCAGGTTGTGTTTCTGCGCGATGTTGTAATCGTTCGGGTCGTGACCGGGCGTGATCTTGAGCGCGCCCGTGCCGAACTCCATGCTCACGTATTCATCCGCGATCACGGGAATCTCGCGTCCAAGAATCGGCACGATGACTGTCTTGCCGATGAATTTTTTGAATCGTTCATCGCCGGGATGCACCGCCACAGCCGTATCGCCGAGGATTGTTTCCGGGCGGATGGTGGCGACGGGGATATACCCGACTTCCGATTGTCCAGCAGTTGAACTGCTGGACAACATATATTTGAAGTAATACAGCGTCGCTTCTTCTTCGCTATATTCCACTTCGATATCGGAGACCGCAGTTTTGAGTCCCGGCGACCAGTTGATGAGACGCGCTCCACGGTAGATCAGTCCCTTTTCGTAGAGGCGGACGAACGCCTCCCTTACGGCGCGACTCAGCCCATCGTCGAGGGTGAAGCGTTCGCGACTCCAGTCACACGAAGCGCCGAGGCGTCGGATCTGAGTGGTGATGATGTTCCCGTATTTGCGCTTCCATTCCCATGTGCGTTTGAGGAATTCCTCGCGTCCGAGTTCTTCGCGCGTCACTTCCTCTTTTTGCAGGAGGTCGCGTTCCACCATGAGTTGCGTGGCAATGCCAGCGTGATCGGTGCCCGGCACCCACAGCGTGGAGTAGCCCTTCATGCGGTGATAGCGGATCATCAGGTCTTCGACGCTGACGAACATGGCGTGACCGAGATGCAGTTCGCCCGTCACGTTTGGCGGCGGGATCGAAATGACGAACGGCTCGACGTTCGGATCAAAGCCCGGCTTGTTGGGGTCATTGTGCGGTTGAAAGAATCCGCCCGCCTCCCACATCGCATAGATGCGCGACTCGGTGGCTTTGAAGTCGTAGGCTTTGGGTAGTTCGTGTTTGGTCATTTGGTTGCTCCTTCGGTGTAGACGAGGAAACAAGTACGCACGTATACACGTTCCTTGTTTCCTTGTCTACTTGTTTACCTGTGTACGTTTTCCTTAAACAAAAACACTCCGTCCAATCAGAGGACGAAGCGTTTCCCTTCGGCATTGCTCAGGGCGGCGGCTCCGTGGTACCACCTCAATTCGTTGTTAGTTAAGTAGTTCTTCGTGGGATAGTTTGATAGTTGTTTGGTTCCAACGAAGAAACCATCAAACTATGTAACTATAAAACTAACAAACGCTCTTGAATTTGCTGTAACGGGCAATCCCGCGACGGTCTAATTACCAGTGATCAGTAAACAGTTATCAGTGGTTTTCTTCGCCAGTAACTTCAGATGACTTCGGCGTTGTTTTCCTGTGAGCGCTTCCACTGTGCGCGCTCTTCTCTATCAGGCAATCTTTCGCCTACTACTTCTGAATGGCTGGGATTATAAAGAGGGTTGAAATCTGAGTCAAGCGATTATTCGCCTGTAATTGTTGAGCCCTTCCAATCGAATAGACTGAGCAAAGCATTGACCATGACCAACAGCCCAAAAATAATGCCGGGTTGAAACAACAAGAGAAGAAGGTAGCTCCATTTGTTCCCAACCAAGACTTCATGCAGGATAAGGAGAAAGGGAATGCCGCCATACATCACTCCGCCTATCGCCATGGTAAACAGATAAATTGGATGATGCGTGCGAAACCTCCCTGTCACCAGCCAGCGGATGAACAATCCTTGCATACGCCCCAATTCGGCTTGAGTCTCTGCGTACCCCAATCCTGATCTATTCCGTGCTGTCCGATAACCGGGCCAGCCAATGAGAAGCCTTGCGCGCTCATCGTAATCGGCTAGATCATATCGATATGACGGATGAAATACCTTCTTCGCTTTTGGCATGTCTCGTCTCCCTGTCTTTGTTGGCGGAATTATAAAACCTCACCGCGTTTTTGATATAATCCCCTCATCGCCCTGGTAGTTCAATGGATAGAACAAGGCACTCCTAAGGCTTAGATGTGGGTTCGATTCCCGCCCGGGGCATAGATATAGACAGATCGTTCCGCCGTTTATCATGAAACGCTAATAAATTTCCTCTTGCAAAACCGGTAGGGATATAGTAATATTCAAAGCGATGAACGCTAGGGTGCCCCCCTCACCCTGGCGTTCATCATTTAAGCGCATGGCGGGGAATTGCCTAAACTATTTTCTTCTACAACTTCGCAAACCTGCTGACCACCTTCGCCATCCCGGCGGGACGATCCATCACGCCGCCTTGATGGATTCCAATCGGTGTGCCTTCTTTGGCATACGCCAACTGCACGAATGCCTGACCCGTGATGAATCGCTGTCCGTCAATCGCGCAGGAGGTGACGAAGCCAATGCGCTCGCCGTTCGCGTTGACGACAGGATCCCCGTTGTGCGCCATGCGCGTGCGTTGCTCGTCGAAAGTAAATCGAATCACCACGCCTTTGCGTTCCTTCTCACGCGCAACGAACGCCTCGCGTCCGATGAACCACGGCTTGTACGTTTTCACATATGAACCAAATCCGCCTTCGGCGACGCCAAGATCACGTCCATCAAGTTTGCCAGAGCCAAGTCCCATTTCATGCCCATACAACGGAAGTCCCGCCTCGGTTCTCAACGAATCTCTCGCGCCCAAACCAATCGCTTTCACGCCAAACGACTCGCCCACTTTCAGAACCGTATTCCAAAACTCGACCGAGCGCTCAGGATGGACGAACAACTCGAACGCCATCTTCTCGCCCGTGTAGCCCGTGCGCGAAACGATCAGATCGAAATTACCAATTACTGCATTACATAACTCAGTCCTTTTGAGCGCAATTACTTTCTTACGTGTCTCATCATCCACGCCCATCGCAAACAACACATCACGCGACTTCGGACCTTGAAGGGCGATATCCACTCGCATGGCAGAACCAGACTTCACGTCGCGCAAGTTGCGGATCTCCGCGTTGTATCCAAACGTCCGTGCCCACGGACGCGCGTTATCAATTTTCACTTTTCCATCGCGCACACTTTCGAGCCACGTGCGATCCTTATCGTCATTCGATGCGTTCACGACCACGAGAAAATCATCCCAGCCGCGCCGATACACGAGCGTATCATCCAGCACATCCGCATCGGGCGTGAGGAAATGCGTGTACAACGACGCGCCCGGTTGCAGTCCGCCGCAATCGTTGCCGCATACCGTATCCAAAAACGACGCCGCATCCGCGCCGCGCACATCATACACGCCCATGTGCGAAACATCGAACAGCCCCGCCGCCTGCCGCGTCGCCAAATGCTCCTCATAAATAGACGTGTACACCACAGGCATCTCCCACCCCGCGAACGGAACCATCCGCCCGCCGAGATCGCGATGGACTTGATTCAACGCCGTCTTCTTGAGTTCACCCTCGGATTCATTCCATGTGAACGACGGCAACGCCTCTTTCGCGGACGTGGAGACTGCTCCCACGTAGTAAGGTTTCTCTGCGCTGACGCCGTTTCCGCTCACCTTCGCGGGCTTCAACTTTTTCCAATCCATCACGATGGTTGGACCCGGCATCCTCCTCGCGCTGAAATCTTTTTCGCCGTTCAACACAAACGATGTGTATCCATCCGACAGATCTCGCAACCATGTTGCTATGACTCCCGCCTTCGCCGCAGGGACTTGTAGGTAGTACGCGCCCATGTCCACGCAGGTGAGCGTTCCCTTGACAACTCCTTTTGGCGTAGCGATCGTTGTCGCTTGCGATTCTCCCGGCTTCAACGCGCTCAGATCGGACGACACTGCGAAATCCAGCATCTGTCGCACGCGGAAGCCCGTCAACTCAAACACACCAGTTTTAGATTTGTCATCAATGAAATAGTAATGCGGATACCCGCTCTTCTTATATTTGAAATCAATCCCCGCCTTCTCTGTCAACTTACGCACGCGCAACTTCGCGTTATTCAACACATTGAAATCCACCTTCGCGCGGCGTTGACGTCCCTTGCGAACGGTATCCACCGAGTGAGGCGCGCACGCGAGCAGAACATCCGCCATGATGTCGGCGAGTTCGCGCGTCATCTTTTCGTTGAAGCCGCGTTGCGTGATCCAGGGCGTGCCGAGCCGAATGCCCGAAGGATCCATCGAGTTCTTGTCGCCGGGAATCGTGTTGCGATTGACGACCACGCCGACGATATCTAAAATGCGCGAGGCTTGGTCGCCGCTGAGTCTCGTGCCATCCTCGCCAACAATGCTTGTGCAATCCACGTTCACCAGATGCGTATTCGTTCCGCCAAACGGGACGCGGAGTCCGCGCTTGGTGAATTGATCCGCCATCGCTTTGGCGTTTTTGAGAGTCTGAGATTGGAGTTGTTTGAACTGTTTCGTTTGAGTCAGTTTGAAGGTCAGCGCGAGAGCCGCGAACACGTTGACGTGCGGTCCGCCCTGTTCGCCGGGGAAGACGGCTTTGTCAATCTTCTTCGCGATCGCCGCATCCGTCGTCATCAACACCGCCCCACGCGGCCCGTCAATGGACTTGTGCGTGGTAGACATCACAACATGCGCGAACCCGATCGGCGAAGGGACAACGCCCGCCGCGACCAGCCCGCCGATGTGCGAAATATCCGCCAGAAAATACGCGCCGACTTCATCCGCAATTTCGCGGAACTTTTTCCAATCGGGCATCCATGAATAGGACGAGTAGCCCGCGATCATCAGTTTCGGTTTGTGTTCATTCGCCAACGCGCGGACGGCTTCATAGTCAATTTTTTCGTTCTGGTCAATCGTGTAATGGACAGCCTTGAACCATTTGCCACTGCGGTTGACCGACGAACCGTGCGAGAGATGTCCGCCATGAAGCAGGTTGAGTCCCATCACGGTACTGCCCAACTCGATCAGCGCGTGATAAACCGCGTTGTTCGCGGGTCCGCCGGAGAGCGCTTGCACGTTGACGTAAATCTGGTCGGCAGAAATTCCGTTCGCGGCGAAGGTCTGCGCGGCGCGGCGACGGGCGAGCGCTTCGACCGTGTCCGCATATTCGACTCCTTTGTAGTAACGCGGATCGCTGTCCCGGCGATATTCCGCCAAACGCATCGGGTAATCGAGGATCTCGTCATCGTCCATCCAGCGCGTCTCTTCATCGGGATAACCTTCGGCGTAGATATTTTGGAACGCGGACGATAACGCCTCGCGCACCGCCATCGGCGCAGTGGATTCGCTCGCAATGAGGATCAACTTGCGCGCCTGCCGCTCCTGTTCGAGTTGGGTGAGATCGTAGACATCCTTGTCAAGTTTTTCGAGCGAACCGCGGAAAAGAAAGTCGGACATTGTGTATCTCCTTGAGAGAGTTATTTTTTGTCTAACTACCCGGCACTTTCCTTTTTTGGACGCTGACCGCGAAGCGCGCTGAAAACGCTGATAAAAACTTTTTTGCCCGTTTTTTGAGAAATCCGCGTTTATCTGCGTCCCATTTTTAAAACTGTCAGGTAGGTAGTTTTTTGTTAATTCGGACAATCCGAATTGTAGACGTTATCGCCAAGCGGGGCAAGTCCCGAACGCTGGTTGGTGACAAACGTCATAATTGAAATTGGATGTGCGACCCCGTATGCTATTCATGGAGGTGTTGTATGGAACCGATCATCTTCCTGTATCGAAGCGGATGCCTGCCTGCGTTTCCATTCAAGCCCGGGATTGTTCGCTACGATATCGAAAAGGCTCTTGAAAACCGTTATCGAAGCCATCAACGAAAAATCAAACTGATTGCCTGGGTAAAATCGCTGGCGTCGTTCGAATGGCTTCTACGCCATCGTTATCAAACTCCGCTTCACCCGCGCCCAAAACCGGTCGCGGTCCACGTTCGCAAGCGAAGGTGATGGATTGAGAAAGATTGATCCGCAGATTGCGCAGATGACTTTAAAAATCCGTGAAATCCGCATCATCTGCGGATTTATTAAGTGATGTTACGCAGTAGGGCTCGTAATGCGAGATTTATCTCGCCTTTCAGGTTATTCTTGTGCAAAAGCGACATGAATGTCGCGTTACGGAGACCAGACTGGCTTCAACTGCGTAACATCAGT
>NZ_DBNHEF010000037.1:0-32820 GCF_057138825.1 Candidatus Defluviilinea gracilis | reverse complement strand
CTCAATCTGCTCAAACAGGAGAAAACCGCCAAAGGCGGTATGCATGCCAAGCAACTCCAAGCCGCTTGGAACCAGGATTACCTCCTCAAAGTCCTCGCCTCACCGATTTAGATGCGATTGCCCTACGGGGGTTTGCGATTTACAACGAAATCATCAGAAACGCTCTTTTTGCCTGAGTTATACTAGGGGTACTCGGTCCAGAATACAGGAACAAGGCACGGAAATGGCGCAACCAGACCTCCACAGCCGAAAAAGATTGAAGGTGTTGATCGCCGACGACGTCCAAGAGACGCGGCGCAATACCCGTCTCATGCTCGCCACGATTGACGATGTCGAGGTGGTCGCCATCGCGTCGAACGGATTGCAGGCTGTCCAATTTGCGAAGGAGCATCGCCCCGACGTTGTCCTGCTCGACATCAACATGCCCGAAATGGACGGGCTGACCGCCTACCGGGAAATCGCAAAAATCTATCCAGCAACGGGTTGTATCATCATCTCGGCGGAAAAAGACGCGGCGACCTTCCGCACAGCGATCTCGGTCGGCGTGCAGGAATATCTCGTCAAGCCGTTTACCGGGGATGAGTTGGAAGAAGCCATCGGCAAAGTGCGCGCGCGCGTGGAGCAGGCGCAACAACGGATCATGCAAGACACGCAAGTCCGCAAACAGCGCGAGGTCTTTCTCGTTCAACTTGCCACTGAATATGCAAAGACGCGCCGCACAGACGATCAGGCAATGGAAGTGTTCGAGCAGTTGGCGATGAATCCGCAGTGTGAAGCGCGTTGGCTGCAAACGCTCGCCATGATCTATGTGGTGCGGCAAAAATGGGGCAGGCTTAAAGTCCTTGCGGCAAAACTTGAGAAACGTGATACCAAGTGACTGTCACCTTGAAGGTGACAGTCACTTCTACGTGGAGAATCAATGAAAATCGCAATTATCGGAGCGGGGTATGGCGGGCTTGCCGCCGCGTATGATTTGAGAAAAGCAGGGCACGAAGTCACCGTTTTTGAATCGGCAACTTATGTCGGCGGGCTGGCGAGCGGATTCAAAGAGCCGCATTGGGATTGGTCGGTCGAGAAGTTCTATCATCACTGGTTTCAGTCGGACGCTTCGATGATGGGGTTGATAGAAGAATTGGGCTTGTCGAGCAAAGTGATCTTCCCGCGCCCGTTGACGGTGATGTACTTCAACGGAAATTTCTATCCGTTCGACTCGATCCTCAACGCGCTTCGCTTTCCCGGGCTTGGATTTGGACTCAACAAGATCCGCTTCGGATTCGTCGGGCTGTTTCTTCGCCTCACGAACAACTGGCGCGCGCTGGAACAAGTGACCGCCGATGAGTGGATGTTGAAATGGGCGGGCAAGCAAGTCTACGAGCAGATGTGGAAGCCGTTGCTCGTTGGTAAGTTCGGCCCGTTTTATAAGGATGTCAACATGGCGTGGATGTGGGCGCGCATCAAAGCGCGGACGACGAGGCTGGGAACGTTCGAGGGCGGCTTTCAACAATTCGCAGACTCGTTTGCGGAGAAACTGCGCGCGATGGGCGTGGAGATTCGGCTGGGGGCGCCGATCAAGTTCATTAAACAGAATCAGGCGTCGGGCGGATTGAACGTGGATGTCGAGTCGTTCGATAAAGTGTTGGTCACCACCTCCCCATCTCTCATGGCAAAGATGTGCCCCGATCTTCCTGAACATTATTTGAAGGGACTGCTTGAGTTGAAGTCGATGGGCGCGGTGGTGATGGTGTTGTCACTCAAACATCGGCTATCGGAACAGGGCTATTACTGGTTCAGCCTCCCCAAAGAAGCGGGCTTCCCATTGCTCGCGCTGGTGGAGCATACGAACTTTGTTTCAAAGGATCATTTCGGCGGCGATCACATCATTTATGCGGGCGATTATCTCGAATTGGGTCACGAATATTTTTTGTTGAGCGATGAAGAGTTATTGGAGCGATTCATGCCCGCCTTCAAACGGATCAATCCCGCGTTTGAAAAAGATTGGGTGAAGAAAGTGTGGGTGAACAAAACGAATTACGCCCAGCCCGTGCCGCTAGTGAATCATTCAAAAAATATCCCCGCCATTCAAACGCCCATCGAGGGATTGTATTTCGCTTCGATGAGCCAGGTCTACCCCTGGGATCGCGGCACGAACTTCGCGGTGGAGATCGGGAGACGGGCGGCGAGGATGATGTTTGGAAAGTGAGTATAATATCGCCATGACCACAAACCGCATTGCTGTTGACCCTGGAATTCTCGGCGGCAAACCTTGCATTCGCGGAACTCGCATCCCTGTGACGATGGTTCTCGAATTGATCGAGGATGGTTTGACGTTCCAACAGGTGATTGAGGACTATTACCCGCAATTGACAGACGAGGACATCAAGGCTTGTCTTCAATATGCGCGCGCGGTCGTCGAAGGCGAAGACATCCATTTTGTGGATGAAAAACCACTTGCGGCATGAAGTTCCTAGCCGATGAATGTGTCTACAAAGTAACCGTTGACCTGCTTCGTTCGCGGGGGCATGATGTGCACACCGCCCAAGAGACAGGCTTGGCAGGGAAACCAGATGAAGATGTACTCGCTTATGCAATCAAGCATGAGCGCGTTTTAATTACCATTGACATGGATTTCAGCAACATCAGGCATTATCCCCCGAAAACTCACAAGGGCATCATTGTGGCAAAGATGCGTCCGCGCAACGCCGAACAAGTCCATCATGTGCTGGAACAATTGTTGAACACCCTTGAAGAAGATGCGTTGAACCAATCTCTTGTGATCGTGGATCAGAATAAATATCGCATCCGATGATTTCGCGGCAGGAATTTCGCGGTGGAGATCGGACGGCGCGCGGCAAGGATGATGCTCACATAAAAAACTCCGGGCTAAAGCGCAAATAAATCTAGCTCTCTCGTTTCTGGCGGGAACATGTAACCCAAAGGCGCACAAAAGTTTTCTTTTTTGCTCGCTCTTCTTCGTGACCCTTCATCTCCTCTGTGATTCAATCTGTTTAAGGCTTTACTGCGAATTCCGCGAAAAAGCAAAAATTGTTTTTCTCAGAATTCGCCCGATTTGCGTAATTCGCGTTAAGATTCTCGCGCCTATTCTCTATGTCATTAAATCAGGTTGGAGTACAATACGAATTGTCTATTTTCCCCGCCGCGGATTCGGCGGGTACCTCAACACAAGGAGATTTTCCCATGTATCACACCCTCATCATCGCAGGCAACGTCGGCAAGGACCCTGAAATGCGTTACACGCCTTCGGGTCAGGCGGTCACATCGTTTTCGGTTGCCACGAACCGACAGTACACCACAGGCAACGGCGAACAGGTGAAAGAAACGATCTGGTTCCGCATTTCCACGTGGGGGAAGACGGCTGAAACGTGCAACCAGTACGTCAAAAAAGGAATGAAGGTTCTCATTGAGGGACGCCTCACCCCGGACAAAGCCACCGGCGGACCTCGCATCTGGACCAAGCAGGATGGTTCCGCCGGCGCGTCCTTCGAAGTGACCGCCAACACGGTCCGCTTCCTCTCGCGCGCGGATGGCGGCGGTGAAGCCCCAATGTCTGGCGGCATCGAACACGCCGAGATGCCGGCTGAGGATGATATTCCGTTCTAGCGCATGTTCTGGATGCAGTTGCACTGCATCCAGCCCGCAGTACAACTGCGGACAAACCCTATTCATTATGACCACACCCGATCCTCAAGCCGCGAAGCCGCCCCCAGGTATTTTGGCGCAGCCCGCGGGACCGAAACTCAAAGTGAAAGATGGGCTCGAGCCCGCGTACGCCAATTTGGCGCGCATCTCGCATTCGCCCACCGAGTTCGTCATTGACTTCGGTCACATGATCCCCGGCGAACCGACGGCGAACATCAATGCGCGCGTGGTGATGACGCCGCTCAGCGCAAAACTGCTCCTGCGCGCGCTCAACGAAAACCTTGCGCGTTACGAAGCCGCGTTCGGCGAGGTCAAAATTCCCAGCGGTAATACGCTGGCTGATAACCTCTTCCGCAATTTGCACCCGCCCGAACCGCCGAAAGAATGACCCATGCACAAACTCGAACAGATCGCCGACGAAATCCGCAAGAGTTTCGACGTCCGCACGAAGATGCGCGACGAAGCGCTTGCCCTCACGCGCCAATTGACGCGCGCCTGCTCGCTCGCCATCCGCGCGGTGCATCGGAGCGCGCAAGAGGAAATGGAAGAACACCTCGACGAAGCGCACAAACTGGCGGATCGATTACGCGCCGACCTCGCAAATCATCCCGACTTGTACTATGCGGGATACACACAAGACGCGCTCAAAGAATTTGTGGAAGCCAACGTCACCTGCGCGTTGATTCAGAACCGACCGCTTCAAACGCCGGGGGAACTTGGCGTTGAAAACTCGACCTACCTCAACGGGCTGGCGGAGGTCGTTGGCGAATTGCGAAGGCGCACGCTGGATATTCTCCGCTCGGGGTATTCACAGGAAGCCGAACGATTGCTCAGTTACATGGACGAGATCTACTCCGTGCTGGTGACCATCGACTACCCCGACGCGATCACGAACGGCTTGCGTCGCCAAACAGACTTGGCGCGCGGCATCATCGAAAAAACGCGCGGCGACGTCACCTTCTCCCTGCGCGGCGAAGACCTGACGCAAGCCATCCGCAAGTTGAGCGGTCAATTGAACGGCGGAGTGAATGAGGCTGATGAGAGCGGGCTGTCCATCAACCTGAACGAGGACGATTAAGAGAATGGCGCGTCGCCCCGGAAAAAAATACCCTCTCATCATCTACCGTCATATTGTCAGCCGCTGGTGGTTTGCCATGATCTTTATGGGATTCGGTTTGTTCGCGCTCGCCTATGGCGAGTACATCAAGCCTGCCGCCGAGTTTAATCCGCTTCCATGGCGGGTATTTGCCGGGGTGGGCGCGCTTGCCATTGTTGTGGGGCTCTTCTTTTTTGCCATCCGCTTCATGGCGTATGTTCAGCCGCATCCCGCCTTTTTGAAATTCGTCACCCCGTTCCTGCGGATGAACATTTCCTACCGGCGCATCCGCCGCACCACCACTACGGAAATGCGACAATTGTTTCCGCTCAAGGGTATCTCTGGCTGGGCGCAGGATGTTCTCTCTCCGCTGGCTTCGAAGACTGCGTTGGTACTTGAGTTAAACGGGTACCCGGTTTCTCCCATCATCCTGCGGATGTTCCTCTCGCGATTTTTCTTCAAAGATAAGACCCCGCATCTCGTTATTCTTGTGGAGGATTGGCTGAAATTCAGTTCCGAGATGGAAAGCATGCGCACCGGCGTTGAGCCCCCGGATGAACCGCGCAAGCCGAAGAATTCCA
Organism: Candidatus Defluviilinea gracilis; assembly: GCF_057138825.1. Classification (NCBI taxonomy): domain Bacteria; kingdom Bacillati; phylum Chloroflexota; class Anaerolineae; order Anaerolineales; family Candidatus Villigracilaceae; genus Candidatus Defluviilinea; species Candidatus Defluviilinea gracilis. Next base: position 27,486 of record NZ_DBNHEF010000037.1, on the reverse strand, counting down.
TCCTTTCGCGCTTGCCGCAGAAATGAATCCCTGATCAAGATCAAAAAATCTCCGTCAAACGTGAACGGAGATTTTTTATGCGGGTTTCCTCAACGGTTGCGTGTCTGATTTTATCGGCAGGACAATAAAAAAGGATGTGCCCGCGCCTGCGGCAGACTCCACCCAAATGCGCCCCTGATGACCATCCACGATCGATTTCACGATGGCAAGACCCAGCCCGGAACCGGTAACATTTTCAGTAATGTTGCTCCCGCGGTAGAACTTATCGAAGATGTGCGGCTGGTCTTCGACAGGGATGCCGGGTCCGTTATCTGAGACTTTGAGGATGATCTGATCGCCCTCCGCAAGGATGGCGATATTCACCTCCCCGCCCGGGTGCGAATATTTGATGGCGTTACCGACAACATTGTCCAGCAATTGCCGCAGGCGAATCGGATTGGCGCGGATGGCTGGCAGGGAGGGAGTAATCTCAGTATGCACTTTGATGCGTTTGGTCTTGATCGTGCCTTGCAACATATTCAGGGTATATTGCAAAATGGCGTCGAGATGCACAAATTCGCGCCGCGTATCCATGCCCGCCTCCACACTGCCGAGATCGAGCAGGTCGTTGATCAGCGCGGTGATATGCTGGACGCTATCCTGGATGCGTTTTAGGAAATCCCGTTGGTGTTCATTGAGTTCGCCGGCGCGTTCGACCAATTCGGTATATCCGATCACCGAGGTGAGCGGTGAACGTAGATCGTGCGACACGGTGTGAACAAACTCACTGCGCATACGATCCATTTCCTTCAGGTAGGTGATATCCTGCATGGTCAGGGCGTATCCCACATCTTGAATCGTTGTCAGTTGGGCATTGCCCACGCGCCCATCCGGGAACCCCACTTCATAATAACTCAAAGGGTCGTTGCCGTTCTTGCGGGTGAAAAGCGCAAGCAAGTCCGGGTGGGTGATCACATCGAGCGCGGGCTTTCCCACCACGTATTTCGCGTCCAACCCAAATGTGCGGCACATGGCGGGGTTGATCAGCAGAATCTTTTTTTCCAAATCGAGGATCATCACACTGTCGTGAATGTTATTGAACACCGATTCGAGTCGCGCGTGCTCGGCTTCGGAGATCTGCGCGCGTTTTTTGAGCGAGGCGGTTGTGCGTCTCACCTCGCGGCGGAGCCAGTCTCCCGTGCGGTTTGCGTTCCTCAAACTGGCTTCGACCATTTCGGTAATTTCCACGGTTTTCAGCGGAGGGGCTAGATACCCGCTCAGCCCAAGGCGGAAAATATCTTTGACATGTTCGAGTTTGGGTTTATCGAGATAGAGCAAAACAGGCAGGGTTGGGAACCGTTCGTGCAATTCATCCGCGATGCGCGTTCCATCCCGGCCGCTGAATTTTTCCCCCACCAACAAAAGCGCCGGGTTGCTCTCCTGCAAGATCAATGCCAGTGAGCGGGTGTCCTTGGCGATCGCCGTCTCGTATTTAACGCGCAACGCGCGATCCATCAACTTCAAAACAGGCGAATCGTCCAGCGCGAGCAGAATCAGGTCTAACTTTGGCATGGGGCGGCGATTTCCAGATTCCCTTTCAGCAGGCTTAAATGATGCAAAGATTGTATCACCCGCTCATGGTTGTGGCAAATCAAACTCATTACATGCTATACTCACAAATCGGTTAATCCCACATAACAAATCCGAAAAGGCGCATCCATGAACTTGAGCGAATTCAAGCGGGAATTTCAGCCCAACCTCCTTCTTCCCAGCCTCACGGCTGGGCTGATCGCCGCCATTGTCACCATCAGCATGGAAATCTCTCTCGCGGCGTTGATCTTCTCCGGCGACCTCAACCCATTCCTCGCCGGCGGGATCGGCTTGATGCTCTTCGGCGCGCTTGTCGTTGGGGTTGTGGTTGCCATGCTCACTTCATTGCCCGGCGCGATCAGCGTGCCGCAAGATACCCCCGCCGCCATCTTCGCACTGATTGCCGCGTCGATCGCGCTACGCATGAAAGGGGCAGAGCCAAAGGCGGCATACGTCACCATAGTCGGAGCCATTGCCATCACATCGATCCTCACCGGCGCGGTATACCTGCTCATCGCCTGGTTCAAGGCAAGTTGGTTTGTGCGTTACATTCCTTACCCGGTCATCGGTGGATTCCTCGCGGGCACCGGCTGGCTCTTAAGCCTCGGCGCGTTCGGGGTGATGACCAACGTGAACCTTTCGTATTCCACCCTTCCGCAATTATTCACGCCCGGTCATTTATTCAGCTGGATTCCCGGACTCGTCTTTGCCGTTATTCTGTTGCTTGTCCTGCGAAAATCGAACCACTACCTGGTCACACCGGGCGCGTTAGTGATCGCCACCGCGTTATTTTATGGCTACCTCTTTCTCTCTGGAATTTCCATCACAGAGGCATCTGCGCGCGGCTGGCTCTTGGGACCTTTCCCCTCCGGCGGATTGTACCAACCCCTCACCCCCGCTTCTCTCGGACTGGTGGACTGGTCCGCCATCCTGCACAATGGCGACAAAATTTTCACCATCGTGATCCTGAGCGTGATTGCCCTCCTGCTCAATGCCAGCGCCCTCGAAGTGACCGTCAAACAGGATATCAACCTCAACCGCGAACTTCAAGCCGCGGGTTGGGCGAATCTGCTGGGAGGGCTGGGAGGCAGTACGGTCGGGTATCAGACACTCGGCCTGTCTTCATTAGCTCACCGGCTCGGCGCGAAAACCCGTCTTGCTAATATTATTTCCGCGTTGATCTGCGGCGCGGCATTATTTTTCGGCGCGTCGGTCATCTCGTTTTTTCCCAAACCCGTGCTAGGCGGAATGCTCCTCTACCTCGGGCTTTCCTTCCTCGTAGATTGGCTGATCGACGCGCGACGCGCCCTGCCAACGATCGATTACATCCTTGTCTGGATCATCCTCTTTATCATTGCCTCTGTCGGCTTTCTGGAGGGAATTATCGCCGGCACATTCATCGCCGCCATCCTGTTCGTGGTTTCCTACAGCCGCGTGGATGTGATCAAGAACGCGCTCAACGGCTCGATCTATCACAGCAAGGTCGACCGTCCCAAACTGCACCGCGATATCCTGCACGATCAAGGCGACGAAATTTACATCCTTAACCTGCAGGGGTTCCTCTTCTTCGGCACGATCCAAAATGTGTTGGAGAAGATCCGCCATCGCATCGACAAGAAAGACCTATGCAAACTCGGCTTCATCGTGCTCGACTTTCATCGCGTCACTCATGTGGATTCGTCCGCTGTGTTTGGCATTACCCGCCTGAAACAGGTGATCCAGGCGAACAACATCCTCATGGTGTGGACGGAAGTCAAGCCGGAGATCGTGAAGAACCTCGAACTGGGCGGCTTGAAAGACGACACCGACAATAGCTTCGTTATCAAGCCCAGCCTCGATGAAGGCGTGGAATGGTGCGAAAATAAGATCCTTACGCGGCAGGGCATGAACGACCTGACCGGGTTCATCGAAAAAGTGGAGAGCCAGCTCAAGCGCGTATTCCCCGACCTCCAGGGCTCAGACCGCCTGTTGCAATACCTCGAACGGCGCGAACTACGCGAGGGTGAGGTATTGATCAAACAGGGCGACCCCGCCGATGAAATGTACTTTGTCGAATCGGGATTGGTGACGATCGAACTGGAACTCCCCAACAATAAACATCTGCGCCTGCGAAGTATTCGCGGCGGCGCAATGGTGGGCGAGGTGGGCATGTATCTTCAACAAGAACGCACCGCCTCGGTGATCGCGGCGCGCCCCAGCGTTGTCTATCGTCTCTCCGCTCAATCGCTCAAGACCATGCAGGTGAAAGACTCGGAGGTGGCGGCGCAATTCCACGAGTGGATCGCCCGCCTGCTTGCCGAACGCATCGCGGATAACAATCGGATCATCGAAGCGTTGATGGAGTAACGCGAGTCTAAAATTCAAACACCGGTCGCGATTGACCTGTGACGATTCCCCGGTGATTCGCGACCTCGAGCGCGGGTCCAAACGCCGCCAAAGCCTGCTCCTGTTTCGTGGAGAGGACACCCAGTTGACGCAGGGCTTCCAGCATCACCGCCGGGCGCGCGCGACTGCGCCATTCAAGATTTCCTCCCATACGCGAGGCATCGCCATCCGCCACTTTCAACGCGATGCCCATGCCCGGGGAATCGCTCCCCAGCGCGCCGGGCATTATGCCGACAATTTGGAATCCTTCCGCGCCGCGCTTGCACACGATCTTTCCCTCTCCCGCCAGCATCAGTTGCTGGTCGAATTCGCCGTAGCCGCTGATCATTTCGGGATGAGCCGTCATCGCCGTAGTGATCTTTTTACACGCGGCGGCGCGAGGCTCAGCCAGCGCGCGCGGGTCGCACAAACGCGCCATGCCGAGCGCGGCATTGAACAGCGGAACCGCAAAATTCGGCGCGGAGCATCCATCCACGCCGAGGGAAATGTCGGGGGTGGGGATCAGGCATAAATCGGAGAAAGAAGCGAGGATGTCCTGTTGAAGGGGATGGTCGATGTCGAGGTAATCATCCAGCGCATAGCCCCGCAGGGTTGCGTATGCCAGCATGGTGGTGTGTTTTCCCGAGCAGTTGTTGAAGTTGGCTGTGGGGGCGCGTCCGCTGAGAATGAATTCCTTGAACATGGGAGCATCTTCGGGTAGGTGCGCTCCGCATTGTAGTTGGGATTCGCGGATGCCGATCTTTTGTTGCATCGCGGCGACGGTCTGCGCGTGCATGGCGCTGCCGATGTGCGACGCGCACGAGATGGCAAGCTCAGCCTCGGTATACCCGAAGCGCTCGATGCCGCCATGCTCTACGAAGGGAAGCGCCTGGAATGGCTTGGCGCTGGAACGCAAAAAAGCGACCTTGTGAGGGTCGCCGTAGGATGCGATCAATTTGCCGCGAGAATCAACAACCGCGATGGAGCCAAAATGAATGGCTTCGACAACCTTGCCGCGCGTGACTTCGAGGAGAGGTTGCGGCGCGTTCATCATTCATCCATCGTATGACGCGAGGAGGCGTGATAGTTGCGGATGTAGTATTGGTGCAGCCCGTAACGCAGGCGTTGGGCGAATTGTTTATTCCGCGTGATGGGCGGTTTGGACTCTTTGATGAATTGTTCGACGAGTTTATCGGCGGAGGCGATGGGGGCGCGCTTCTTGCCGAGTTTGTCGAATTTGTCGTAGACGCGTTTGAGCATTTCTGCCTGCGCTTTGATGTTTTGCAATGTGACCATGCCGCCGCGCCCGCTTACCACAGCGTAGCCTTTGTAGGCGGGGCTGAGGAGGAGGTTGAGGGATTCGATCCATGCGGGCAGGTCGGCATGGGCGAGGAACGGAGGTTGGCTCTTCATCACCGAGTCGCCGACGAAGACGATGCGCTCGGAGGGCAGGACCGCCCAGATCGCCCCGCGTGTGGGACCCGCGTGGCTCTCCAGGTGGATCGGGGTTTCGCCCCAGTGCAGGGAGAGTTGGTCGACAAAGGAAATTTCGGGGGGCGCCCAGCGCACGCTTCCCAACCCCGGAATCGACTCCCAGTTTGCGCCCGTCTCCTCGCCTTGGGCTTTGAAGGTGTTGGGGCGGTTGCGGAAGGCGAAGGCGGTTTTTTCGTGGGCGATGACCGTGCAGTCCATGGCGCGCGCGCCGAGGGTGCGGTCGGGGTGCGAATCGAGGTTGACGAGCATGCGTTCGGGTCCGTTGCCCATGCCCATGAGCGAGGCGCGCCACATGCGGCTGTCTTCGGGCGAGGGTGGCGCGTCGATCAATACCAGCCCGCGCGGCTGGCTGATGACTCCCAGCGTGACGCCGAGGTATTTCTCTTCAATATAGACGTTCTTGCCGATGGATTCCATTCAGGCTCCCGTAGGTTTGATGGTCTATCTTACCATCACCTTTTTTCTATTGCCATGCGAGATTTATAGGGCAATCGCGCCGTCTGATTACCTTGCGCAATGCTTGGTGGACGCGGAAGAACGCCGATTTTGCCGATTCAAAAGAAAGAAAATCTGCGTTTTCCGCGTGACCCGGCGTCCCGAGTTTGAAAGTCAGAACTTACGCAGTTGGCGGGCAGTTCGATTTGCCAAGCAAATCGTGCCGCCGCCGCCGCGCAACCACGGCGCAACAGGTTCAACTGCGTAAGTCCTAACAGTGTAAGGTAATCTAACAATCCGTGTGAATTTGTGAAATCCGCGGCTAAAGTTTTTGGGCTGTCCTGTTAATAACGGTAGAATCGTAATAGCAAGATTCGGGTCGGTACAATTGTATGCGTTCCATACCATGTGCCGCGCGTAATACTTTGCAAAACTGCTCCATCGTAATTTTGTCGTTCCCGCATCATCAAGGAGTTCGCTTGAAACCAAAACACTGGCTCGTATTCATCCTCCTCGGCGCGATCTGGAGTTCATCCTTTTTATGGATCAAGATCGGCGTGCAGGAAATCGGTCCCATGGCGTTGACGTCCTTCCGCATGTTGTTCGGCGCCATTACGGCTGTCGCCATTGGCGTCTACCAAAAAGTGGAATGGCCCCGCGATCTGAAAACGTGGCTCATCTTTGCCGCGCTTGGACCTGCCAGCCTTGCCGTCCCCATCTTCTTCATCTCGTGGGGCGAGCAGACGATTGATTCGGCTGTCGCATCGATCCTCAACGCCACCACTCCGTTGTTCACCATCTTCATTGCCCATTTCATTCTGCACGATGATAAGATGAGCGCGCAAAAAGTTCTTGGCTTGTTGATCGGCTTTGCAGGGACGGTCGTTCTCCTCAGCGAAGACCTCCTCACCAGCGCGCGCAGTTCGATCCTTGGGCAAGCCGCCGTGATCGCCGCCTCCATCTTTTACGCGGGGAGCGCGGTCTTCGCGCGCAAACTCACGCAACACGTTCAAGGCACCGTGCGCGGCGCCATGCCTTTGATCACCTCCGCCATTTTCATGTGGATCGTTGGTCCGCTTGTCGAAAAACCGTTCGAGTTCCCATCGTTGCCGCTCACGTGGATTTCGATCCTGTGGCTGGGCATCCTGGGTTCGGGCTTGGCAGTCCTGATGCTTTGGTATTTAATTCATGAAGTGGGTCCCACCCGCGCCACGCTGGTCACGTATCTTTTTCCCGTTGGCGGTGTGATCCTCGGTGTGATATTCTTGAACGAACATCTCTCATGGCAATTGCTGGCTGGCACGGCGCTGATCATTCTCAGCCTCGCCGTGGTCAATTGGCAACCCTCAAGACAGGCGCAACCCGCGAAATGAATCCCAAACCCGAAAAAACGTTTCTGGAAAGATACGAATCCCTCCTGCCGATCGCGTTGTTTCTGGTTTTCCTTGCGTTCACCTTGCCCGGTATTGCATGGGGACCGTGGCACCCCGATGAGATCGTTGTCCGCTCGATCAAGGCGTTATACGGCGAGTGGAAGTTCAGCGAGATCAACTTCAACTACCCCGACCTGCCACAGTATGCGATGTATTTCCTGGGGAGAATCATCCTCGCGCTTGGATATTCGGATGGGGAAATCCTGATCGCTTCGCGCGTCCTTTCGGCTGTTCTCGCAGGCGCGACGATTCCCCTGACGTACATGATCGTCCGCCGCGCGGGAGGGAGCATTCCCCTCGCAGGCTTGAGCGGGCTCTTCCTCCTGTGCGTCAGCGAACTCTCGTTCAATGGGCGTTTCGCGCACAACGATACGTATACCGTCTTCTTTATCACCTTATCAACGCTGGGTATGGTCACATACGTGATAACAGACCGGCGTGGCTGGTTGTACGCATCGTTCGTCGCTGTCGGCATGGCGGCATCGAGCAAATACACAGGAATCGGATTCATCCCTGCTTTGATTCTGGTGTACTTCATTCTGCAATTCAAAAACCTGAAAAAAGACTGGTTCACCATCGGCGAGACGCTGTTCATCAGCGGCGCGCTCGCCTTTTTAGGGTTTGCCTTCGGCACACCCAAAGCGTTGACGTGGATGGCGTACTTCTTCAAACGAGTCTTTGCCGCGCTCGAATGGCAGGCAACGTGGGGGCAACACGAAGGAAGCGCGCGCGGACTCACCGGTCAATTCCCGATGGCGCAAGGGACTCTTGGAACAGCGTTGTATTATCTCTTCATCGCCGCCGTGATTTGGGCGGTCTATCGCGTGATACGCGAATATCGAAGCAAGGAATTAAACCGCACATCGCAAGCGGGCTTCTTCGGAATATTGTTACTTGGAATTTTCTTCCTCGACCTGCCTGTGATGATCTCCTACAACTACCAGCCGCGCTATTTATTGACGTTCATGCCCATGCTCGCCATCCTTGCGGCATATTTTGTTTCAGAAATTTATACTCGCGTGAAGCAATTTGGAAAACCGATCTATGCAACAGCAGTCATTGTTATCGTTGGCGCGGTCGTGTTCTATTCGTTCGCGCGGATGGTCAGCATCGCGATGTTATTCATGAACGACGCGCGCATCCCTGCAACGGATTTTATGAAAACCCTGCAACCCGGCACATCGCTCGAACATACGAATTATCCGCCGAACTATGCCGATGGATTCTTCGAGCGCGAGCATAACTACCCGCTTCATATTCAAATGGGCGCAACGGACACGCCTCCCATCGACAAACCGTACGAGTTCAACAAAGCCGAAGAGGGACTGCTTGAGCGCGGAACGGATTACCTGATCGTGGACAGTTTCACCGCCAGCCGCTTCAACGATTCCTATGTGTGCGACCAACTTCCGAATGAATGTGACTTTTTCAAACAACTTGCCACAGGTGGGAGCGAGCATTATCATCTCATCGCGGAGTTCAGCTATTCCCTGCCGTGGTATTTGCCGCAGGTGCAAGTTGCGATAGCGAATCCCAGCATCCGCATCTACGAGCGAATCAAATGAACGATTTCAGAACAGGTTTTATTGCGATCATCGGTCGTCCGAACGTGGGCAAGTCTACTTTGGTGAATGCGTTGCTGGGGCAGAAGATCGCGGCGGTCTCGCCGAAGCCGCAGACCACACGCAAGCGTCAGTTGGGGATACTCACCAGCGACAAGTATCAACTCGTGTTCGTGGACACGCCCGGCATTCACAAAGCGCGGCACAAACTCGGCGAGTTTTTGAACCGCGAAGCCGAAGATGCGTTCGAAGGCATGGATGTGATCCTCTGGCTGGTGGACGGCTCTGCCAGACCCAACGAAGAGGACGCCCAGATCGGACTCGTCCTCAACAAACTCCCGCGTCGGACGTCGCTTGTGCTTGCCGCGAACAAAATGGACTCGGTCTCCGCTGAGGCGTTGAGTCGGACTCTCGAAGCGTACCAAGCGTTGGCGCGGAGAGACGCGAAGGTCGTTTCCATTTCCGCCACGCAGAATCAGAATCTGAATGAGTTGATCGAACTGCTCGTTTCGTTGAGTCCGTTTCGCGCGCCTGAGTTCGAGGAGGATCAAGTCACCGATTCGTATGAGCGCGATATTGCGGCGGACTTGATCCGCGAGGCGTGTTTGCATAAACTGCGCGAGGAAGTGCCACATGGCGTGGGCGTGCGCATTGACGAGTTCAAAGAGCGTGAGAATGGGATGCTGTATATCGGCGCGACGATCTTTGTGGAGCGCGATTCGCAAAAGGGGATCGTGATCGGCGAAGGCGGCAAGATGTTGAAATCTATCGGGAGCGCGGCGCGCAAAGAGATCGAGACGATGGGCGGACGACCCGTGTTTTTGGAATTGCGCGTGAAGGTGCTGAAAGATTGGCGCGACGATGAGAACGCGTTGCAGAGGCTGGGGTATCGGATGGGGAAGAAGAAGAAGCGGAAATAATTGCAGGCGACGTTTTCGTTGTGAACAAAAAACACTGGACTAGTTCAGCCCAGTGGTTGGCGAATCGTTCTCGTTATTTCAGATATTGTTGCGCGGCTTCAAGGAATTCGCGCGCCTGATTGATCAACTCTGCCGCAAGTTCCCTGCTGATTTCAGCATCAACATCATAATCGCCAGAAATGCGGGTGTCGAATCCACCTCTGAGCCAGCGATGAAATTTTGGGTCGAGTTCTTTGGTTTTCGCAAAGTGTTTTCCATATGCCGCAATGACCTGACCGTGTTGGCTGAATTGCAAGCCGATTTCAAACAACAATGCTTCGGCGACATAGAACATTGCGTAATATGCGCGTCCCGCGGCTATCTCTTCCTTCCCCATATTCAGCAAACCCTCCGCGCCCTCAATCGTATCCAATGCTTTGGCAAGCAGTTTGCTGGAATGTTCCTTCATGCAGGCAATCCTTCTCTGCGAATGTTGTATAACACTGGCTTCTCAGACTGTTTCCATTGTATTTCTTTGATGAGGATGCAACTTATCGTAACGTCATATTCAAGCGACACATCACTGACGTAATCACTGGAACGTCCCCATTCTTTCCAATAATCCTGATAATCGGACAACAAAATCATCACATCCACATCTGAGCCATCGCGGTAATCTCCGCGCGCGTATGATCCGTACAAATAGACGGCTTTCAACGTATCCCCGTATATGCGGGTGAGACCTTCTTTCAGTTCGCTCATCAGTTTCCTGATGTGTGCTGGGACTTTCGACTTCATACAATGATTTTACCCCACCATCCAAAATCTGGCTTGCATCCCTCGTTTCAACCCTGTAAACCCCTCTCCCGTCTACCACTCGCTACACTCGGGTACGCGTCCCCCAAGGGTGAGAAGCATTTTGCTCCTCAAACAAAACTTTTTCTTGGAAACTCAACCGCTCCGCCTCACAGAAAAGAAGTCAACTCCATGCCTTCTCCCTTGGGAGCCCACAGGGTGCTTCGCGAAGGGACAAATCAACACGCCGATCAATCACCTTGATCTGGGTGAGGTCCCTTCTCGTATTCTTCCGAACAATTCCCGCAACAAAAATCAGCGACGGGTTTGTTGTTCTCAAATTGACTCAGCGCCCTCCCGCAATTGGGACGGAACCCCGCACGGCTGACCCATTCCTCCATCATCACGCGGATGCGCTGGGCGGGGCTTGAATATTCATTTGCGATTTCTCTCGTTAATTACTTATCAGCGAATCTTTGTATGCTAGAGCCCTTCAAGCGCAAAATACCTCATGATCGCGCTAAGCGTAAAGGTATCTTCAACCTTGTCTTCCCGTATCATCTTGAGCAGTTCTTTTTTGGAATAAAACTTGAAATCCGCTATGCCCTCTTCTTGATTTGTTTGCGTCTCGACTTCTTCCACATCAAGAAGAACCAAACCAATAGGATTTTCAAAGAAAGCTGTGTTTGAATATAAATTTCCTATTTTTTTGCTATCGACAACTTCGCAATTGCCGATCTCTTCAATCATTTCTCTCTTTGCAGTCGCAAGATTGTCGTCATCATTAGAGTCAGCGAAGCCTCTTGGACAAGCCCAAAACCATTTTTCTGGAATAGGACGCCACTCCCATACAAGCCCAATTTCGTTTTTCTGATTCCGAACCAAAACCACCGTATTGTTTTTCGACTCTTTAATTGAATAGGTGTCATACAAGAATTCGCCGTTCGATGATGTAATCATATAGCGCAACAATTTTACATTTAGTTTGGAGTTCTCCAAAATAACGCTCGTGTTAACTTCTCCAGACTGCCAATCAAGGTTTTTTTGGCTATTTGCAATTTCTTTTTTTCTCAACGGTACATTATTTTCCACTTTGTTTTTCCTTTAATTCAATTTTGTGTGCTTATTATTTCTAATTTGTTAGAGCGAAAACTTCTAGTAGTGCAAGTTGATGTGCAAATTCATAAGTCTTGTTAGAGAATTCTTATTCGTGGCTATCAGGCAATTTTACTGACCTCTTTAGGTCCTCGCGAACACGCGCAATGGCTGTTGACTCTAATTTATCTTTCTCAGATTTCTCAGCCATTTTCTCTAGCTTCAATGACAGAATACTGGCTGTAGCAGCGCCAGCGGCAGTCCAAAACAATGAGTTTTGAGCATAAAAACCAACCGCACTACCAACAACGGCTCCTAAGGCGGTTACGCCTGGTACTATAAACGAAGTTAGGCTTTTGGTCTTCGAATCATATTGTATTTTTTTTCCCAACGACGAAGCTAAAAGGGTTTGATGGCTCTCAAAGGATTCGCTTGTTATTTTCTTCCACTCCTCCAACTTTTTACTGAAATCAGGGTCTTTGGAGTCAAGTTTATTATATAATGCAAGATTATCTTGTAAATTATAGGCACTCTCACGAACTGCTTTGTCTTCATTCATCACATCAACAACATCATCCCAAGTTAAAACGTTTAACACTGAACCATCTTCAGTCTTTTTAGGCAGAAAGATTTCTAAGGCTTCCTCTGCAACAATTCCATATTCTGTGTTTAATGTCTCTGCATTTTCCAGTATTTGTTCCCCATGAGATGATGGGGTATTAGGATCATGGTCTGTAACCGAATAAACACCGCGCCCTCTCGGGCTTACGGATGCTCCAAGTTTCTTGTTATAGGATATGTCAATGTAATCTTTTAGATCACGCCGTAGGTCAATTCCAAAGTCCTCAATTAATCGATAAAGTACACTACGATCTTCTCGGGAACCATGAAGGTTTTGAGACATCAATTTTTCGTCAAGTTTTTTTATGGCTTCAAAAGGAATTCCTTTTGAAGGCGAATATTGAAGATCGTCTAAATCTTTCCATATTAGACGATCGGATTTTCCTGCTACTCTAACAACCTTTTTTTCAAGAGGGTGTAATTTCCGTAAATAATTATAAAATTTTTGTAAACTGTGGGCTTGCTTCCGAAAATCCTCTCTTATGCTCGAGTCAAGGTCAAGGAACACATTTTCAACCATTGAAATAAATCTTCTTGATTCGTCGCTATTTCTCAAAGCGTCAACCATTCGGTCTCGTATTTTGGTATTATCATCCATGCCTACCCAAGCGGAAAATACAAAAATTTTCTTTGTTAGATACTCAACGCTTAAGTCTACCAACGCTTCGGGAGTATATTCCGCTGGTGCTACCACTCCAGATTTAAAATATGAAAGCGCTATCGGGGGGCGATCTAAAGAGTCCATACGCATTAATTCTGGGACTGATCGTAGAAATGCTACCGAATCAAATGCTTGGTTGTTTGATAAAAGAATAGTTTCACCATGTAGTATTCGTAGCATTAATTCTGCATTTGCAAGGGAAATTGCATTTCCTTGTATCTCTTTAGAAGATTTTCTCCACCACTCTGTCGCAAACTCATTCGGATAGGCTGTTTTAGAACTATCAAGAAGATCTACGTAAGACATAAACAACTCCTTCCTGTAAATTCAGTAAATACTGCGTATCTTGATTATCCATTGAGAGTATTGTACAGAAGAAATGAGCAAATTACTATACGTGTAGGTAAATCAAAAGGACAGATTTGCAACCTGCCCTCTCAAACCTAAAACCCCAACTCCTTCCCCGCCGTTGGCGGGACAGGCAAATTCTGCTCCTTGCTCACTTAAAATCCTAGGTCTTGCAAGCTCTGTTCTTTACTGCGTTTTTCCTTGCCTCCGAGCAATTCCTTCCAAAACTCCTCGTCATACCTGCGCGAGCGCACAGGCAGAGGCATCGGCACTCCCCAGCCGAGCAGAAGCACTTCCTCTTTCGGTTGGAGTCGCGCCAGCATACCGCGTAACGCCTCCCGTCCCGCGAGACCCGAAAGAACAGCGTGGATATCGTCCTCGTCGCCGAGCCAGCCTGAGATGCGCGTCCCCAACTGTGACATGACCTCGTCATAAATTTGCGACGGGCGCTGGTCCACGATCAACAGCGTCACATAATATTTGCGGAGTTCGCGCGCGATGGTCGCAAAGGTCGTTTGCGCCGCCATCTCGCGGTTCAGCAATTTGTGCGCCTCTTCAACGACGATGATCAACTGACGCGGCTCCTCTTTTCCATGCGTGCGGAACGCGTTGGTCTTATGCTCCCACGCGTTGCGGATCTTGCGCGTCAACAGATTCGATACGAGCAGATAATCCAGGTCGCTTTCGTGTTCGCCGAACGACAGGATCACATGCTGTCCGTTCTCCAGCGAGGCGATGATCTCCTTCACCGAATCCGCCGCGGGCTTCTCCACGATATACGGCTTGCCGAACAGCCTGCGCAGTTTGTCGTGCAGAGCCTCCGCCGCCGCCACGTTGACTCCATTTTCATTTGCCCACGCCGCCACACTTCCCTCCGCAGGCACTTCTTTCTTCTTTCCTCTTTCATCTTCGATGATCACTGTCTCACGCGACATATCGCGGAACCGCGCGAACCACTCATCTCGAAACGACGCGTACAACGCGTTCAACGTCGTCGGAGTCGTCTCGCGCAGATTCAATTCGCGCATCAACGTCTCGATGTCACTTGTGGATATATCGCCCGTCGAGATCTCCAAATTAAAATCGGGGACTTGCCCTCGGATGGTTGATCCGCCTCCCAAGCCGACGATTCGAACCTTCGACTTGAACTTGGTCTTCAATCCCGTCACGGCTTTTTTCGTGTCTGACGCCACATCGTCAAAACCATACTCGTTGTGCATATCCAGCACGAACACCGAGGCTTTGTTGTAGTGCATCAACCCCGCCAGCACGAGCCGCGTGAGGAACGACTTGCCCGTGCCAGTCGCGCCGAACACGCCCGACGATCTCTGCACGAACTTCTCCATGTCAATGCACACGGGATGATCCTGTTCGCGCGTGTACCCGATGATGAAGTTCCCCTTCTCGTTCGGGTCACCGAAAATTTCCGCGATGTCGCCTTCGTTCGCCAAAAATACCTGCGCGTGATGCGGCGGCACATTCTTGACGGGCAATATGCGCGGCTCATCTTTGAGTCCCGCGTCGATTCGACCGCGCCAATCTTTATACCCCGCCGTCCCCAACTGCGGACCGATCTCCAGCATCAGGTTCGGCAACACTTCGAGATTCGCGTACAGCGTCTGCCCGTGCAACGCCTTCGAAATATGCGACGGGAACCGTCCCTCCATCTGCTCATCCGCAAAGCGCGGGTCCGTCGCCCCAAGGACGATGTCCGTGACGATGCCGTAATAATTCCACTCTCCGCTTTGGATGACCACAAACGCTCCCTCCTGAATCTCCTGCGGGGAAACAGTGAGCCTCACGCGAAAGTTTTCTTTTAATCCGCCGCCAACCAAATATCCAACTTTTGTTCGTTGTTCCATAAATACCTCTCATTCCTTTCCAACTCAGTGGTCGAGTAGGGCGAAGCCCGTATCGAGAACCGCCAATAAGCAAAATAATTTTCCGTGACTCCGCGTCTCCGTGGTTCAATATTCAATCCCGAAGGGATGAAACGACTGTAGAATCGCCAATCAATTCATTCCAACCCCGAAGGGGTGTCATAGACTTGTCCAATCATGCCATCGCTTCGCGATTGGCAATCCATATTCTTCCAAGTCTACAATCATGCCATCCCTTCGGGATTGTCATCATGCAACATCGCTCAACGCGCCCAGCACGGACATCAACGTCGGGTAATCATCGCGCAATAAGGTAATCACTTCATGCGTCGCTGCCTCTTTCCACCCTTCGGCGTTGCTCAGGGCATGCTTTCCACTTTCCACGCCCCTTGCTTTACTTGCCTGCAAAATATGCGCCGCAACTACTTCACCAATAGGAATTTCCTGATTGTTCAAGATGTGCCTGAAATATCCGAACTTCTCGGTGAAGCGCGCGAGGTCGTTGTTATCACACTTGAAGATCACATCCAAACTCAAGGGCGGACGCGGCGGCAGAAGGTGATGAATCTTCCCATCCTGCTCGTATCCCACCGCCAGCACGGACATTTCCACGGGCACGATTCTTCGCTCGCGGTTGTCTTTCATCACCTCGTCGCTGACATTATCTGCTGTGACGAGTTGACGCACCAGCCCGTCATCGTCAATGTGAATGTCGTAGATGATTCCGAAGATCTGATAGGTTTCCCCCAGCGGCGCGCGCACCAACGCCCCAAACGACGGCGCATCCAGTTGGTTGACGCGGCATCCCGCCACGAATCCCGTTGTCCCTGCGCGGAGTAACCGTCCGATTTCGATTTGGCTTGTCATTATCCATACCTCTTTCTGCCGCTTGAGAGAGAATCCTTGCCTGTTTGTTTATGGGAAGTGTCGTCAGTTTCTTCGCCTTGTTTTCTCAGTTCCATAGAAAGCAACTGTTCAATCTGATGTTTTTCTTCGTTCTTGACCACTGCAATTTCATGAGCGCGATTAAGCAAATAAGGGTAGGGTTTATTCCCCATCATCTTGCATTGCTCGACGAGAACCGCGTGAAGCAAATTCAACTTCTCTTTGTCATCCACCACCCATTTGGGGATTTCGACGCGCACGGGCCAGGGATGTCCATCCGTGCCGACGTTGAGATAGAAGAAGTGAAGTTCCAGCACGCCCTTATACGTCTTCTCGGAATTGGATTGGATTTTGAAACATGCCGAACGATGACCGGGCGGGAGTAACTGGAATAATTTATTATTGTAGCCAAACAGCCAGCGGTCGGTGACGTATTTCAGCGGCGGGGCGTTGCGCAGTTTTTCCATTTCTTCAGGGATGGTGATCTGGGTCAATTCAAGAAGCTTCACAACCAAGCTCGACGAGGGTTTGTCGATGTATCCCGCCGAAACGACGCCGCGCTCCTGCAAGCGCGAGAGGACAGAGACGTACTTATCCAGGATGGAGCGATACGCGCTGGGGCTGTCAATATCTTTGGCGCGAAAAATCTCCAGCGTGCCGTCTGTAAATGAAACGACCGACTCGCTCAGATCTTTGCTTAGTGTTTCGATGACACTGCGTTCCGCAAGGTCGCGCCGCAATGCCACGCCGCCATCGGTGGTGAGACCGTTCTCTTCGATGGCATCGCCGTAGAAAAGTTCGCTTTCCACTTCAACCGCGGGCGTTTCGCCGGAGTTGGGTTTCATGCAGATCGCCCCCACATTGATGACGCAAAACTGAACCGGGCTGTGCCGGTCGGCGATGGCTTGCGAACCGTCGGCGGCGATTAAGGTTGGGGAAACAGAGACAGGCTGAACGTCGAAGGAAGAAGCGAGGGGTTCATCCAATGGGCAGGCGCAGCGGATGTTCGTATCCGCTTGTTTGGCGGAATCCACTTTCGAGCGGAGGAAATCCAGTTGACTGCCGAATTGTTCGAGCAGGCGGCGCGCTTGGGCTTGGGCGTCCTCTTTCTTCTTTCGCCTCTCTTTTGCGCCCGCGCCAATGGATTGGATCTGCGTGTAAACTTCCTGATAGTTGATCGGCATAGAACAAATGTACAAGGATTGTACAGGCAAAGCGGTTAAAATTCAAGCCATGCGCGGGAACTTTCCCTCGCGCCCAGCGTCTTCATAGTGGCAATCATATGAAAAGGAGTATGAATGAAAACCAAAACCATTGTAGTTGCAACACTTGCCTTGCTGGCTCTGGTTGTCAGCGCGTGCGGGGTTGCGCCCGCCGTGAGTGGCAATAGCGCGCCGAACCGCACGATGAGCGTGGCTGGCTCTGGCACAGCCAACCTTGTGCCGGATATCGCCTATATTTATCTGGGTGTGCACACCGAACTGCCCTCCGCTTCTGAAGCGGTGCAGGCGAATAATGCCCAAACTCAGCAGATGATCGAAGCGCTGACCAATTTTGGCATCGACGCCAAGGATATCCGCACGACCAACTTCAGCATTTATCCGTTCGACAAATACGATCCGCTGACCGGCGCCCCCACCGGCGAAAAGTATTACTCGGTGGATAATACCGTCTATGTGACGATCCGCGACCTGAGCAAACTCGGCGGATTACTCGATACGGTCGTGACCGCCGGCGCGAACACGGTCAACAGCATCCAGTTCGATGTGGCGGATAAGGACTCAGCCCTCAAGCAAGCCCGCGCCGATGCGCTCGCCGACGCGAAGTCGAAAGCGGAGGAATTGTCCTCGGTGGCTGGCGTTTCGCTGGGCGAAATTCAGACCATCACGTTCGTCGATAACCAGCCCTATCCTTTGTATGACGGACGCGGCGGCGGCGGTGGCGGCGGGGCAGAAGCGGCGGCAGTGCCGATCGCGCCCGGACAACTCACTTTCGTTGTGACCGTCAACGTGACGTACCAAATCAAATAAAAAGACGACGCGCTCCCGCGTCTCTCCCAGCCTGAGCCTGCCTCTCCTCCTCAAGGGGCAGGCTCTCCGCTTTTAAAGTTTCCACTGCTCCTTGCCGATCTCTGCGAATCTTCCAAGGGTATAATTTCTTCTCTACCGTACATGAGAAGACTTTTACCGCAAAGCACGCTAAGGCCGCCAAGTTAAAAAGGTTTTCTTTGCGGGTGTCGCATGGCACCATGGCGACACTTAGCGGTGTAGATGTACGGTAAAGAGATAATGTCAAAACCTTCGCGGTGAAAAGGAGTCATCATGTTGAAAGTCGGATATATCGGTCTGGGATTGATGGGCAAGTCCATCGCCCGGAATATTTTGAACGCGGGATTCCCCGTTGTGGTTCATAACCGTTCGCGCGCCGCGGTGGATGAACTTGTGGCGGAAGGCGCGATTGCCGCTTCATCCCCCCGTGAAGTTGCCTCACAAGTGGATGTGGTGTTCACCAACCTGCCTGATTCGCCCGACGTGGAAAAGGTTGTCCTCGGCGAACAAGGAATCATCGAAGGCGCGCATCATGGGCTGGTGTATGTCGATAACTCCACCATCAAACCCGCCTCGGCGCGGATGATCGCGGAAACGTTAAAAGAGAAGGACGTGCTTGCGCTCGATGCCCCCGTCTCGGGCGGCGATATCGGCGCGAGGAACGGCACGCTCGCCATTATGGTCGGCGGCGAGGCATCCGCCTTGGAGCGCGTTATGCCGGTGTTGCTTGCCATGGGCAAGACAGTCACACACGTCGGTGACGCGGGAGCGGGGCAGGTGGCAAAAGCCGCCAACCAGATCATGGTCGCCGCGCAGATGGCGGCGATGGGAGAGTTGCTCGTCTTCGCGAAGAAGGCGGGAGTCGATCCGCGCAAGGTGGTGGAGGCGATCAAAGGCGGCGCGGCGCAATGCTGGACGCTGGATGTGAAGCCGCCGCGGTTGTTCGATGGCAATCGCAACCCCGGCTTCAAGGCGCGCATGCAGTTGAAGGATCTGCGGATCGTGCTCGATACGGCGAGGGAATATCATGTCCCTGTGTCGTCCACCCTTGAAAATACAAAACTCTTTCAACAGATGATCGACGCCGGCATGGGCGAACTCGATAATTCGGCGGTGGTCGGTGTGATCGAGAAGTTGGCGGGGGTTGAAATTTTGGATTGATATTGTAGGGGCGAGGTCATCTCGCCCCGTGTTCGTGATTCAACCATTGGGCAGGGAAACCCCGCCCCTACAGAAAATAAAATGAAAAAATATCTTCCCACCCTCCGCGATTATTTCCTCATCATCCTCTCTGCCTTGATCCAGGCGTTCTCGCTCCGGACGTTCTTCATCCCCGCCAATCTTGCTTCGGGCGGTGTGAGCGGGGTCGCGCAACTCATCAATCATTTCACGGGCTGGCAGATCGGTTTGATGATCCTCATCGGAAACGTTCCGCTTTTTATTTTGGGCTGGCGTTTCCTTGGCGGGTATCGCTTTGCTTTGCGGACTGCCGTTGCTATTGCCACATACTCAATTTTCATCGATCTGTTGCCAAACACTCTGCTCTTTGCGGAGGGCGGCGCCGGCGCGGCGTTGATCCGCGACCTGCGAGGCGATGTGTTCCTCAACACGTTATACGGAGCCATTGTGAGCGGTATCGGCTACGGACTCGTCTATCGCGCGCGCGGCACCAGCGGCGGTTCGGACATTCTCGCGCGCATCCTCAACAACTGGCGCGGTATTCCCATCACGCAAAGTTATCTCTTCGTCGATTCAGCGGTCATCCTCGGCGCGGGGTTTGTGTTCGGCTGGAAGCAAGCCCTCTACGCGATGATCGCGTTGTACGTCAGCGGACTTGTCGCCGAAACGACCCTCGAAGGCGGCGGCACCGTCCGCACGGCAATGATCGTCACCTCGGAATCGGAAGCGATTGCCCAACGTTTGTTGGATGAACTGCAACGCGGCGTCACCGTTCTCGAAGGTTCGGGCGCGTACACGAAGGCAAATCGCCCCGTGCTGTATTGCGTCATCACCCGCGCCGAAGTATCCACGCTCAAAGCCATCGTCAATGAATGCGATTCGCGCGCGTTCCTGGTCGTTGGCGCGGCGCACGAGGCGCTGGGTGAGGGGTTCAAGCCGTTGAAGGGGAAATAAAACAGACAATCTGATTACCTTACGCTTTCAAAATCGGGACGCTGATTCACGCTGACCCTTGCACCGCCCGCAAGGGCAGGTGAAACGCAGATTTTTTCTTTTGAATCACTCTCTACCTTACATTTGCACCGCTAAGTGTCGCCATGGCGCCATGCGACACCCGCAAAGAACGCAAAGAAAACCTTTTTCACTTGGCGACCTTAGTGCTTTGCGGTAAAAATCTTTCCTGTACGGTAGAGAAATGCGATAGTAGGGCAATCGCATTAGAAAATCTCGAGGCTCAAAACACGGTGTTTTGCCTTCGAATCCGCCAATCTTCGCCAATCTGCGCGAATTTTCCCGAGAAAGATTAGCGTGAATTCGCGAGGATTAGCGGACAAAAAATCCAAATGCGATTGCCCTAAATGCGATAGCCCTATTGCGCGGCTGTCTTGAATTCGCATGGTATGATTATCAGCGCAAAGCCCGTCGAGGCTTTGTATTCACTTCACCCAAATAAGGAAAACATGTCGCGCAATCGCATCATTCTTGTCACAGTGGGCATTATGCTCAGTCTGTTCCTCGCGTCGATGGAATCCACCGTCGTTGCCACCGCCATGCCCACCATTGTCGGTCAACTGGGCGGGCTGGAAAATTACTCATGGGTTTTTTCGGCGTTCATGCTGACGTCTACAACCACCGTTCCCCTGTATGGAAAACTTTCGGATATTTACGGCAGGCGCAAATTGTATGTCTTTGCGATGGCGCTCTTCCTCATCGGCTCTGTGCTGTGCGGAATGGCAACCACGCTGACCCACTTGATCCTCGCGCGCGCCTTGCAGGGAATCGGCGCGGGCGGGATCATGCCGTTGGCGTTTATCCTCATCGGCGAAATGTTTTCACTCGAACAACGCACCAAAATGCAGGGGGTCTTTTCAGGCGTGTGGGGAGTCTCCTCGGTGGCGGGCCCGCTCTTAGGCGGTTTCATCGTGGATCAACTTTCATGGCATTGGATCTTCTACATCAACGTGTTTCCCGGTCTGATCGCCGGGGTGTTGGTCGCGTTTGCGTGGCGGGATCAGGCATACAGTCACGAAAGACCCGCGGTAGATTATGCCGGCGCGGCGTTGTTGTCGGCAAGCGTCGTCCTGCTCCTGCTCGGGTTAATGGAACTCGGCACATCCCAGGGCTGGGTTTTCATCGCGTCTGCGGTTGGTCTCTTCGTGATTCTCTTTCACGTGGAGCGCCGCGCCGCCGACCCGATCCTGCCGCTGGCGTTGTTCCGCGACAGGCTTTTTGCCACCGCCACATCGCACGGCTTGTTCACCGGCTGGGCAGTGTTCGGCACGATCTCATTCATTCCGCTTTTTGTGCAATCGGTGCTGGGCGCAAGCCCCACGCAGGCGGGCGTCACCGTCACGCCGATGTTGCTGGGCTGGGTGGCATGCAGTATTTTCGGCTCGCGTATTTTGTTGAAGGTTGGCTATCGTCGCTTGAGCATCATTGGCACGAGCCTCTTTTTCATCGGCGCGTCTCTGCTTGCCTTGTTCGGCGCGGACGCGAATCGCATTTTCGTGATGGTCTTCGTCACCCTGATGGGCATGGGCATGGGGCTTTCGATCCCCGCGTATGTGATCGCCGTGCAGACCACAGTCGAACGGCGTCATCTTGGGACCGCCACCTCGATGCTTCAATTCAGCCGTTCGATGGGTGGGACGTTGGGAGTGAGCGTGATGGGCGCCGCGTTGAGCGCGCGACTCGCCGCCAACCTCAACGCCTCCGGTCTCGACGTGAGCCTGATCTCCCAACTCCTCGACCCTCTCTCCACGTCTGGCGGAGTCGTCGAAACGGGCGCGCGCCTCGCGATGGCAAATGCCATTCACCTCGTTTTCATCATCGCCTTCGTTGCCGCCGTGCTGGGGTGGATCGCCGCCATCTTCACCCCGCGCAAAGAGTTGAAGGACAACCTCCCAACTGTCGCGCCAGCCATAGCAGACTAAGGATACGTAAAAATATAAATCCCCTGTTGGGGACGCAGTTGCGCTGTGAGCGAACAAACATATGGGAAGTGATTAATGTACAGACCCTAACATCCAAAATCGAATCCCCGCCGAACAAACGGCGGGGATTTTTCATTACAAATGACACATGGAATCAATGAGACAGCGTTGTAGTATTTAAAAAGTAGAACTCTTACCTAAATAAGTTTTGGTTAGCCACAGAGTCCACAGAGCCCTTTGAGAAAATCTCTTTTTTCTCTGAGCGCTCTGTGGCGAAAAGACTTTCGCAAGAGGTCTGGTAAAAGAAGCGCATTTCTTGTTGTCTCCAAAGCCCACCCGAATTGTAAATGTAGCGGTTGCTTGTGGAGCATTCGCAAAAGGAGGCTGTGATGGACAAGGAACAAAAGAAAAGTTTGGCTGGCGCGATGCTCGATGTCATCAACGCCGCCCACGTGGTGGAGGGTAAGCCGGCGATAGACGAGAAACAAAAACCTGTGTGGATGGATATTCTGGCGAATGCGCCCGATTATATTTTCATCCACCCCGAGCGGTATTGGGAGATCGAACAATACGTAAAGGAGGCGATCAAACAGAGGGCAAACTAAAACAGATTTTCAGTTTCCGCCATTTGGTTTTTCACAACGAATTTGCTCAAAGGAGTAGATGCCATGTCCAACCAAAATTCCATCTATGCGTTTTTCGCGCGCGCCGAGGATCGGGCAGTCGGCATGATGATCGACACCTCTTCCGAGGAAAAATGGATGAACAGCGTCCGCCGCGCGGTGGGGATCCCGGATGCGGAGATCCATCTCGTTCACGAGGGCGAATGGAATGCGCCCATCGTGAAATCTGTAGACCAAAACCCAAACACCTTCATCAAAGGGATTCAGGATTACTTTCTCTCCCAGAAACTTCCTCTCATGTCGAAGGCGGATTTCTCGCGGGAGCATTTGGGAGACCTGAAAAGCGCCGTGACCGGGTTGGTGGTTGCGCTGATCAAGCATCCCAATTGACAGCGCTGTAGAGAATTCCCAGGAAAGGAGCGTTCGATGAACGCGTATCAAACGGAGAATGTCAAGGGCAGGCTGGCGATCATCGAGATCAAGTGTCCGCTCTGTGATGAGACTACGCGGGCGACTCTGCCCGACAACCCATACGAGAGGGACGCCGAGCCTGAAATCGAATGTGAGGCGTGTGGAGGCGTCTTTAAATTCACCGATGGGCTTTTGTATCGCCCAATTGGTTACGCCAACTGAGCTGAGCGCGCCCAATTTGTACAGTAGGAATTGCGCAGTTGAACTTGTTTCGCCGTAGCGGCGCTTCAGCCGACCGCGTAAATCCTATAGAGGTAAGAATGAACAAGAAGCAAAAGGAAGAACGAGCATTGCAATGGATCGATGAGATCAATGTCCACCATGAGATCATCGAGGGCAGGGTGATCGTGGACGATCAGTGGAAGGATGTGTGGCTCAAAGTGCTTACCGAAGCCCCTGAGAAAATCTTCGCGCAACCCGGTTTCTACGAGGTGGTTGAGTTATACGCGTGGAAAGAGATCGTGAAGCAGAATCTTGGGCCCGACAACCAAGCCGCGTTTAATCATCTCACTCGCATGCTTGCAACCCTCGCAGGAGGATTGCCTGAATTCGCCCGTTGAACATGGAACAAGAAAGGAGTTTCTCATGATCACAAATTGGCAAGTGGTCGTTGGTTCGCCCCATACCGTTCAAGTCAGCCAGGCCATGTCTGGGGAGGTTGTCACCACGGTGGATCACCGGGAAATCTTGCGCCGGACTCTGCCGCGCGGCGAGGATATGGACTTCCCCTTCAAGATCGATGGCAAACCATGCTCGCTTCATATTTTGTATCAACTGGAGCGGTTCGGCGGCATGGCAACCATGGAAACCTGGCGCCATGAACTGCTGGTGGATGGCGTGAAGCAATACCCTGAGAAGAGCTAGATTTTTCTGAACCTAAGGGTTCGTAAAAAAATAAATTTCCTGTTGGTAATGCAGTTGCATGGCATCCCGCTTGCAGTGCAACTGCGCGCGAACAAACATACGGAACGTTGTTAATGTACCGACCCTAAGGGGGCAATCTTTTCTTATGTGGACGGTCTTCTGGAGCTAGGGGTTGTGCAATCTATTTTCAACAAACCTTGTGAACAGTATTCCCAACACCGCCCCTCCCGCAATCGCGGATACGAGCAGACTCACCGTCGTCACTTTGGACATGGCGAAGGGAACCGCGCTTCCCACATAGATTCCAAATTGATTGAAAACTACCATCGTCAGCAGGAGGGCGAGCGTTGACGTGAAACTTGTTGAGAGAGCCATCGTCAACGCGGCTTTGAGGTGGCGGAGCAGGAGTCCGTACGCAATGCCGACGCAGAATGTTGCGCTGAAAACGATTCCGCACATGGTGAGGGCGTAGAGGAGTGGAATTGGCATCCTATCGGCGAACCAGCCGTCCATGTTGGAGAGAGGCGAGAACCACGCCAGGATGAATCCGAGGGCGGTGGCGAGTCCGATCTTCCACCAGGCGCGGAATCCGCTGATTCGCCCGAGTGAAAAACTCCAGCCGAGCGAGCAGAGCGTTAACGCGAAAATCTTGTTGATGCCGTGGGCTTGGAGGAGGGCGATCAATGAGTCCACTGTTGCAGACGGGTTCGCTTCGCGGAAAAGAATCAGCCAAAGCAACAGCCCGGCGGGGAAGCCGAGAAATAGCGCGGCGGCGAGGGCGCTTTGCATTGCAACGCGGCGGGTGTTGAGGGGTTGTACTGATGTAGAGTTTTGGGTCATGGGTGTGCGATTCTTTTATCATACACCGGAGGGTGGTCAGTCGTTCCAACACCAGGCAAAAGGAGACGGCAATGGCTAAGAAAGCGACATCAAAAAACGAGAACGGACAGGAGCCGGAGATCGACGTCATCCTCATCGTGAAAGGCGCCGGCGAACAGGCGGAGGACGATCACCTGAACATCTTTCTACGCGGATTTTGGCCCGCGATCAAGGCGCTGGATAAAAATGCGACGCTGACACAGTTGACCTCCGGGTTCGAAGATTATTTACCCTCGCCTCATAATACGGATGGGAAATCGCACAAACATGTGACGGAGATCCGCGCCCGTCACCGGTTCGAGGAAAAGGTTGGAACAGGAATCCAGGAGCGGCAGACCAGCAGGCGTCTTTGGTTGAAGGAGTCTTATTGGGAAGCCGAAACCCTGCCTTCCGGCGCGCTTGGGAATCTCTCGCGGGAATGGCGCATGGCGTCGTTTGTGTTTGCGAACATGCTCCGCAACGCCGTATTCACACGGAATACGAAATGGCTAAAAGATCAACGGACCAATCAAAACTTTGCCTTTCAGCGCGGCAAGACGCCCGGCACACGGGCTTGGGATTACTTCGGTTATTACTTTTCCTATTTCTTGATGTTTGTGCTGGTTCTTTTGCCGTTCATTAAGATTCTGCCTACGGTGACGTGGTTCAACGAAGCGTTGAAGAACATCCTGGCTGATGAGATCTTCAACCTGCCGGGGTTCAACGGGCTGATCTTCGTGATCTTTACCGGGGCGGTCTGGGCGATTGCGCCGGCGCTCGAACATTCTGTCATGAGTTACCAGTATGCCAAATATCGGAGGTTGAAAAGCCTGCCCGTGCTTCCCAATTGGGTACTGCTTGCTTTGATCTTTTTCCTCGTGAGCGAACCGCTGGCTTACCTGCGCTTTGTCTTGGTTTTGCTTGGGCTTCAAACCTCCCTCGTGGTTGCGCGCGGACTTTTATGGGGGTTCCGAGCCTACGCCAATAGCGATGTGGATATCGCCGATTATTATTCTTATGAGGAAGACGGCCGGAAACTTGTGGGCAAGGTCGACGAGGTATTCCTGACCCGCCTGTTCTTTACCCCACTGATCTATCGTTACTTGATCTTTATGACGCTCCCCATTGGGTTCATTGGCGCCCTGCTGGTGAGCCTGTTGAAATGGACAAAATTTCTGGGCGGCATTGGCGCCTCGCTCGATAAGGCGCTCAACGTGATGTTGGTGGGATACATGGACGATGTGGTGAATTACGCGATGGACCCGGCGCAATCGAACCGGGTGAGAAGCGCGGTGATCAACGATATCGTCTATTTTTACAACAAGCCGGGCGTCAAACGTATCCATGTGGTGGCGCACTCGCAAGGCACGCCGATCACGTACGAAGCGTTGTTCCATTACCTCGATAAACAATACCAGGACAAAATCTTCACCTATACAACCATCGGCAGTGTCCTCAGTTACTATCATCATGCGCGGGGCGTGCTTGATCCTGTGTATTACGAGCGTTTCCCGGTCTCTGTGTCGACGGAGCAGAATTTCCCGAAGGGGTTCAAGTGGTTGAATTTCTGGAATTTCTCAGACCCGATCACCGAATTTTATGGACTGGATGAGTACACCTACTTTGAAAAGGCGCCTCCATTGGATACAAAATTCGCGCGAGGCATAGCCAGCCCAACCAATATACGGACGAAAACATCCCTCGAGAATCACGGAGAGTATTGGAACAATCTTGAGAAATTCGCAACCCCGCTCGCGAAACGAACGCTGGGAGAATTGCGACCCATGGAATGGAACCCGGATCTAGGCGAGAAAGGGGGCAGGTCCACCGGCAAGGGGGCGGATACAAGAAAGAAAGCGGAAGATACCGAGCCCACCGGGTGGCAACGCTACCGCCATCACCTTGCCGTCGTGGCTCTATGGCTAATCCTTCTCGTTGGGGCGTTCTTCGCAGTCCGCTGGCTGATCGACATCCCTGTTGTTCACCTGGTGTCCGATTATTTCATACGATTACATAAAAACGCGTTGGATGTTTTTCGTTTCTACATTCCCTCGAATGGCTCTGCCGCGCCAAAACAACTCGACGCCTTATGGTCCCAGATCCTCGATGGAGCTCTCATTCTCATTGGGATGTGGTTATTTGTCGATTGGGTCAGTCAACTGGGGAGAACCGCAAGTTTGACATTTAAAAAATAGACTCTCTACCTTCCCTTTCCTTTTTATCGCGAAAGGCGCGCAGAACGCCAGGTTCTTAAAGGGTTTCGGCTCTACCGTTTTTAACGGGAAACCTTTTTTTCAAACACAAAGGACACGACGGTCACAAAGGAAAACCCAAGGAATCTCGGCTCTGTTTTTGCCTTTGTGTCGCTTCGACGAACTCAGCGCAAGACTTTGTGCCCTTCGTGGTGAAGCTCTTTCCCGTTAATTACGGGAGACCCAGGGTTTCTTTGTGTTCGTGGCGGGCTTCTCG
>NZ_DBNHEF010000036.1:0-3668 GCF_057138825.1 Candidatus Defluviilinea gracilis | reverse complement strand
TTGGAGCCCATGAATATGAAGCGCAGGAATTCATCGAGTATTGCCTGCGCCTCCAGCATGTCGACGTGGAAGGGATGTACACGCATCTCGCCAATTCCGAACTGGCTGACCGCAGTTATTCCTTGATGCAACTGGAGCGTTTTCAAGGCATCCTGCGCGTGTACGAAAAATTGAGCGAACCCCCGCCCGCGTTAAAACACATGAATAATTCGGGCGGAATTTTGAATCTTCCCGAAGCAAATTTTGACATGGTGCGCGCGGGTATACTATTCTATGGCGTGTCTCCGGGCGATGAAACGCCGCGCGACCCAACGATCCAGCCAGCATTGACATGGAAATCGAAAGTGGCTTACTCGAAGCGGACCAAGCCGGGGAGGTCGGTCAGTTATGGCTCGTTGTGGCAGGCTGAAACAGAGACGCGAATCGTCACCGTCCCTTGCGGGTATGCCGATGGCTACTTCCGTCGTATGACGAACAAAGCTCAAGTAGTCATACGAGGAAAGAAATATCCGCAAGTGGGCAGGATCTGCATGGATCAATTCATGGTCAACACAGGAGACGACGCGGTCGAGACCGGCGAAGAAGTTGTGCTGATGGGCGAGGGGATTTCCACAGCCGATTTTGCCGAATGGATGGGCACGAATGAATACGAAGTGTTGACCAGTATCGGCGCGCGCGTGCCGCGCCTGTTCGTGAACGAGTGATGATAGAATAGCGCAGTTTTATTTTGAGGTGATGAGTGAACCGTTTGTTTGAAAAGTATGGAATGCTATTTTTGGTGGCGGGGTTGATCGTCCTGTTCGACCAGTGGACAAAATCGCTGGTGAGAACAAACCTCCCTCTCGGCGCAACCTGGTTGCCCGAATCGTTGGAATGGCTCAGCCCGTACGCGCGTTTTGTGCACTGGCATAACACCGGGGCCGCGTTCGGTATGTTCCAGAACGGCGCCATGGTGTTCACGGCGCTTGCCTTCGTGGTGATCGGCGCCATCATTTTTTACTTTCCCCAAGTGGAACAACACGATTGGACTTTGCGGCTTGCCATGAGCATGCAACTGGGAGGCGCGCTTGGCAACCTGATCGACCGCCTCATGCGCGAAGGGCGCGTGACCGATTTTATTTCCGTCGGCTCATTTGCGGTGTTCAACATTGCAGACGCAAGCATCAGCATCGGCACGGCAATCCTTCTGCTGGGCGTCTACTTGCAAGAGCGCGCCGCAAAACGATCAGCCGCCATCCAAGCGAGCCAATAACGTGACCGTCGAGCGCGTATTCCAAATTCGCTATGACCGACAGCCCGGCGAACGGCTCGACAAATTTTTAGCGGAAGTTCTGCCGGAGTTTTCGCGCTCGCGGATTCAACAGCTGATCGCAGGCGGATGCGTGGACGTGAACGGTTCGCCCGCCCGTAAGGCTGGTCAGCCCGTAGACGCCGGCGCCGCCCTTACTGTTCGTGTCCCTCCCGCCGCGCCGACCGATCTGGTCGCGGAACAAATTCCCCTCGATATAATTTTTGAAAACGACGAACTGATGGTGGTGAATAAACCGGCGGGCATGGTCGTACACCCTGCGGCGGGACACGCCCGTGGAACGCTGGTTAACGCCGCGCTGGGGCATGACCCGGACATCGAAGGCATCGGAGGCGAGGAGCGCCCCGGCATCGTCCACCGGCTGGACAAGGATACCTCGGGGCTGATCCTTCTCGCCAAAAACGAACGCGCCCATCGTTGGTTGCAGGACCAATTCCGCTTACGGAAGGTGGAGAAAACGTATCTCGCGCTGGTAGATGGCAAACCGCCGACTCCATCCGGTCGCGTGGAAACGTTCATTGGCAGGGACCCAAAGAACCGAAAGCACATGGCGAATGTTTCCAAGACAAAAGGGCGCGAGGCTGTGTCGGAATACAAGACCTTGCAGAGTTTTGAACATCACACCCTGCTCGAGTTTCATCCCCTGACCGGGCGCACGCATCAAATCCGTTTACATTGCGCATTTCTGAAATGCCCGATAGCGGGCGATCGCGTGTATGGCAGAAAGAATTCTGTGTTGCCAATTAAACGACATATCCTTCATGCGCTTCGCTTGAAGATTACTTTGCCATACGAGCGCGAAGCGCGCGTCTTTGAGGCGCCTTTGCCCGGAGAACTGATTCAAATATTGAAATATATAGAATAGGAAATGCGACATGGAGTACATTGACCTTCGTTCCGATACCGTCACCAAGCCCACGCCTGAGATGCGCGAGGCGATGGCGGAAGCCGAAGTGGGCGACGATGTGTACGGGGACGATCCAACCGTCAATCGGCTCGAAGCGCTTGCCGCGTCCATGCTGGGCAAAGAGGCTTCGGTGTTCGTCCCCTCCGGCACGATGGGGAATCTGCTCGCCCTGCTGGTCCACTGCCAGCGCGGAGACGAAGCTATCGTTGGGAGCAAGTCGCATATTTACTTAAATGAGGCAGGCGGGATGTCTGCGTTGGGCGGGATTCAACCGAACCCGATCCCAAATCAAAAAGATGGCACGCTTGCGCTGGAGGGGATTCGCAACGCGATCCGCCCGGAGGATGTGCACCAACCCATCACGCGCTTGATCTGTATCGAAAACACCCAAAACAATTGCGGCGGGGTGGCGTTATCCGTCGAATACACGCGGCAGGTGGGTGAAATTGCCAGAGCCAACAACTTGAAATTTCACATCGACGGCGCGCGGATTTTCAATGCCGCCGCTGTCTTGGGCGCGGAGGTGAAAGACCTTGTGTCTCCCGCCGATTCGGTCATGTTTTGTTTGAGCAAGGGGCTGGCTTCGCCGGTCGGTTCGATGCTGGCGGGAACGAAGGCGTTTATCGCCCGCGCTCGTCACCTGCGGAAGATGCTCGGCGGCGGCATGAGACAAGCCGGCGTTCTTGCCGCGGCGGGGATTGTTTCGCTCGAGAAAATGTCGCGGCGGGTGGGGGACGATCACGCTCGCGCCAAAAAATTGGCGGATGGTTTGCGTAAGATACCGGGCATCCTGCTCGATGAAGGCGCCCCGTTCACAAACATGGTGTACTTCGATATCGCCGACAACGTCCCATTCGACGAAAAACAGTTATGCGAGAAAATGTTAAACCATAAAGTCTTGATTGACTGGGCGGGCGCGCGCCGTATTCGTCTGGTGACCCACTATGCGATCGATGATGCGGGAGTTGAGAAAACCGTTCAAGCGTTTACAGAAGTCTTCCGCTAAGAGACTGTTTCTTACTCCTTCGTTGCCATACTGTTCGTGCCGCGAGTGGCGCCCTGCGCCACGAGACGGCAGAGCGCGTAGAGAACTTTGAGAGGTCGCTGCTTAACTTCTTTTGGGTCTCCCATAATTAACGGGAAAGAGCTTCACCACGAAGGGCACAAAGTCTTGCGCTGAGTTCGTCGAAGCGACACAAAGGCAAAAAAAGAGCCTAGATTCCTTGCGTTTTCCTTTGTGACCGTCGTGTCCTTTGTGTTTGAAAAAAAAGGTTTCCCGTTAAAAACGGTAGAACCCTTCTTTTATTAGACACGGACGCCACGGAGGGAGCGCTCAAAGGTTGTATATAATCCAACAGACAAACCACAGAGTCACCGAGTCACGGAGTTTTTTTAATTGTTTTTCTCCGTGTTTCCGTGACTCCGTGGTTAGGGTTTCCTGTCTGTAGTGAA
>NZ_DBNHEF010000035.1:0-4674 GCF_057138825.1 Candidatus Defluviilinea gracilis | reverse complement strand
GTTGAAAAAAGTGGATGTGGAGTGGGGTCTGGTGTGCATGGCGCACAATTTACGAAAACTGGCGATCCAATGACCGCCAGTTTTTTTGTCTCTTGCTCCGTTTACGCCGTTTTCTCAACTTGTTCTTTCCCTTTTTAGACAACCCCTGTTTTTATTCCACGTTGAGTATCTTTATTTGTAGTGTACCGCCGGGGGTTTGCGCCTCCACGGTTTCGCCTGCCCGGTGATTCATCAACGCCCTCCCAATCGGCGACTCGTTCGATATCTTGTTGTTGCGCGGATCCGCTTCCTTCGCTCCGACCATGGAGAAGGTCTCTGGGTCAAAACCTGCCTCCTGCACAGTGACGCGCGAGCCAACCATCACCACGTCGCTTTGTTTCTTTTCGACGATCACAGCCATGCGTAGAATGGCTTCGATCTCCTGAATGCGTCCTTCGAGAAAGGCTTGGTCCTCTTTTGCTTTGTGATAATCCGCGTTTTCAGAAAGGTCGCCCATTTGAATGGCGGATCGCAGGCGCTGGGCAAGTTCTTCGCGTCGCGCCCCGGTGAGTTCCACTAATTCGGTCTTTAGTTTTGCCTCCCCTTCGGGAGTGAGATACATTGGTTGAGACATTCTTCACCTGTTCCTATGGCTTTTCGAGCGGACTAAAAAGTTTCTGATGTTCTTCGATGGCATAACGGTCGGTCATGCCGGCGATGTAATCGCAGATCGCGCGTTCCAGTCCGCGCTTGTCGATCAAGGTTTGTACCGAGTCGGGAAGCATCAACGGCTCCGCCTGATACGCATGGAACAGATCAGTGATCAGCCGTTCCGCTTTAACCTGCATCCGCGCCACGCGATAATGGCGATAGAGTTTCTTGTACAGGAAGTCTTTCAGTTCGCGGTTGCGGCGCTGCATGTCTTCGCTGTGCCCGATCATATTGTGTTTCAGTTTCTGAAGATCGAGCGCGGATTTTGCCTTGCTCTCCTTCAGGCGCGTATCGGTTGCCTCGATCATATCGGTGATCAGGATGCCCACAAGTTGGCGGATCATGCGGTGACGTTCCATCTCCTCCAGTTCGCGCCCGCTCCAGTTGTAGGTTTCGCGCAGAATTTCCCACAAGGCAATGCCATCGAGCATCTGCGGCGTGATCATGCCTGAACGCAAGCCGTCATCAAGGTCGTGAGTCGTGTAGGCTAGTTCGTCGGCGACATTGGCGATCTGTGTTTCGAGGTTGCCGCGCAGGTCGGGCTGATACTCGCGCGCGTCAGAAATGTCGTATTCGGATTCGTGTTTGACCATCCCTTCGCGGACTTCCCACGTCAGGTTCAAACCCGGGAATTCGGGGTAACGCTGTTCGAGTTCGGTGACGATACGCAGGGATTGTTTGTTGTGGTCGAATCCGCCATGATCTTTCATCAATCGCGCCAATGCGGCTTCGCCAGAATGACCAAACGGCGAGTGCCCCAGGTCGTGCGCGAGGCAGACCGCTTCCACGAGGTCTTCGTTGCCGCCTAGGGCGCGAGCAAGCGTGCGTCCGATCTGAGCGACTTCAAGCGTGTGAGTCAGCCGAGTGCGGAAGTAGTCGCCTTCAAAGTTGATGAAAACCTGTGTCTTGTATTCGAGGCGGCGAAAGGCTGTCGTGTGGAGAATCCGGTCGCGGTCGCGTTGGAACGATGTGCGGTAGTCCGGTTCGCTGTCCAGGTAGGCGCGTCCTTTTGAGTCTTTGCTCCGCATGCCGTAGGGCGCGAGGCTTTTATCTTCTATTTCTTCAAGTTGCTGGCGCGTAAAGTACATGATGGTTAACTCTCGCCCCTTGCCTCTCTCTCGTGGGAGAGAGGGCGGGCGCGGAAAATGGGGCGAGAGGGGGTCGAACCCTCACGATATCACTACCGACGGATTTTAAGTCCGTTGCGTCTGCCGATTCCGCCATCGCCTAAAGCACGGCTGTTTGAACTGTGCGCGTCTCTCTTTTCGAGGCTGTACTTTGACAGTCCTCTGCGTTTTTGACGCTTGCAAGTATCGCCGTAAATTCGCAAACCGTCAAGCAAAAAGCCGACTGCGAGAGTCGGCTTTGTTTTGTTGCCACCTGTACGCGGAAGTGGTCGGTATCGCGTTCTCTTTCAGCGCGTCGTTGTATTCGCTTGAACCATTTTCCACTTTGGAATATGGTTTCGGTTTACCTCGTTCCAGTCGTTTCAAGAACTCGCCCGCCTTGCGTTCTGCGCGTATTCTTTCAGCACGTCGCTGTATTCGGAAACTATTCCATTGTGGAATAGTTTTGACGGTCTACCTTCTGGTTTCCTCTCCAGCCGTTTCAAGAACTCGCCTGCCTTGCGTTCGGCGCGTGTCACGCCTCGCGCGGTCTTGCTGTTTGGCGAGAGGCGATAATGCTTTGCGTGATGCTCTCCGCTTGTTTCCTCCCGTCTATCATCCTGAAAGTGTTTACAAGATAAACCACGTCCGCGCCTTCCAGTTTCCCTGTCTGTTCGATGGTGGTAAGGTCCAGGCGATAGCGTTTCAACAGGTCGGCGTATTCGTTGTACTTCGTGGCGAAGCGCGTTAACCGTTCGTGCAAGTTGTCCATTTCATCGCGGACGGCTTGCGCCTCCCTGCCGAAGTAGGACTCAAGGTCTGTCATGGATTTTTGCGCCGTCTTGTATTCCTTCGATGAAACAAACACGCGCCGTCGTTCTAATTCCTGTTCTACCTGCTGGATGTCCGTACTCAACGCATTGCGCCGCGATTCCAGTACCATGATGGACGCGGCTATTTTATTCGCCGCGTCTCGCTCTCTGGACTGTCGGCGCAAGTCCTCCCGCGCCGCTGTGAGTTCGGAATCCAGCCCGCTCGCTTCCTCCGCAAGTTGTCTTAACTTTTCTTCGAGTTGTTGATTTGTTGTCATGTTATTCTCCTATTCTGTAAAGTACTCGCAGTACTTGAATTAAATTTTCGTCGCTTGTTGGCGTGTTCGCGGCTATGATGTAACGCTCGCGGATTGCATCACGCCACGCTTGCGCCTGTGATTCCGCTTCGGTCTCGCGCTTGCTCATGCGAGGATGAGTCAATAAGCCTGCCATTGCCGCCGCGCTAATTTTGAATGAAGCGGACGGACGGTTAATATCCTTTGTCGGCGCGTGCGCCGCGTGTAGTTTGGCGTGCGCCGCTTCATGCGTGAACGTGTGAACGAATCCGCGCAAACTATCGAACACTTCGGGCGCGAGGTCGATCACAACCCGCCCGCCGCCCGCGTGATAGGTTTCGCCGCGTGCCTGTTCGTTTATCGGTTGACGAATACGCACCGTCACCGCCCGCTTTGCCAGCGCGGAGGCAGTCGCTTCGAGATTAGCGATTAATTCGGATTGCTTCATGCGGCAAAAACAAGCAGGCTTTTACTTGATGGTATGCCGTTCGGATAAACGATTTTTTCAAATGGAATTCGGCTATCCTTGTGAACTCGCGCATACTCCGCGATTTGTTTGGCGTAGGTTTCCGCGTCCACTTGCACGCCGTCAATAAAAAGAAGATTGTCGCCGTCCGCGCGGAATTCCTGCGTAAATTTGAACGTGGACACTTCAACGCCGCCGCGCCTTTTGCCTTCCAGTTTTGTGATTCGGTTTTTCAGTTTCATTTTGCGCCTCTCGTTTCCAATGCTTGAATCCGTTTTTCCAGTTCTCCAATTTCAAACGACTTGACGAACGAATCATACAGCGCAAGCAGTAACCGCGCCCGCGCTATGCTGTTCTCCATTGGCACGGTTTCCGCCAGTGTGTAGGCTAGGATTTTGTTCGCGTCGTCAAGCGTTCGGACTTCGCGCGGTATCATGGATTCATCGCCATAGTGCGCGATTCGGTGACGCTCGCCGCCTGATTTCCTCGCCATTGCCCGCGCCGCGCCGACTTCGGGAGCGTGCGTAAAGCAGTAACTACTGCCCTTCAACGGCGGCATTTTGCACGGTTGACCGTGCGCGGTCTTTGCTTTGCACTTCATCGCGTCGCGCCTCCCTTCGTTTGCTCTGCCTAGAATCGCCTTGCTCAGACACGATACGCGCTCTCAATTCCTGCAAGGTCGGCATGATGGTTTTGCGGAATTCCCGCGCCTGCTGTTCGCTCAATCCTTCAAACAGACTCAAAACGCTGTTGCTCATTTTTTACCTACTTTCATCTTACGCGCCCTGCCGCTTATCAGCAGTCTATAACCGTCCGCGAACGGTATGCCCATCGCGTCCGCCCACAGTCCGAAGTCATCGCTGGTTAACCACATCGCCGCGTCAAGCGCGGACATGGTATCCGCCTCGCGCAAGTCTCGAATCGCCTGACTGACAACCGCCAGCGCAAGCGGTTTGAGGTCGGCGGATTCACAGATGCGGATTGTCGCTTTCACGGTATCACCTCCAGAAAATCGTAGCATGTCCATCGCTCCGCGCCAATCCTTGCCCATTGTCGGCACGTTTCCTCTGTCGCGGATTGAAGCGCGTACACGGTCACACGGTCGCCGCGCCGCAAGTAGCCGACGTTCGAGAATGACTCGCCCGCTCCGCTCCGCACCTCCAACACGTCAACGGTTACACTACGCCGCGCATTTGGTGTCACCGTTTGGTGTGACGTGGTGTCACTTGTTGGTGTGACTTGGTGTGACTTGGTGTCACCTAGCCATTGTGACGGTATCACATACGCAAGATACACTAAAACCG
>NZ_DBNHEF010000034.1:0-2296 GCF_057138825.1 Candidatus Defluviilinea gracilis | reverse complement strand
GATAGATCAGCCCTCCCAACCCCCCTAAGGTTTCGTAAAAATATAAATTCCCTGTTGGGGATGCAGTTGCACTGCATCCCGCTCGCAGTGCAACTGCGCGCGAACAAAAACACGACGCGCTCGCGTGGCTGAGAGAAAATTTGTAAGCGAGGGGAGTAGTCGTGTAAGAACGAGCGCGGCTGGTGGCGGTTGAGGAAGTATTAGGTAACGGGGGTGCGTTAGCCAATTTTGGGCGGGCTGACAAAGGCTTGAGATGTAGAAAAAACTCGAACTTTGACTCGCCAATAACAAAATCGATTTACACTTGCAAACAGAACGCCAAGATCAAGTTGTTGTTATGTTATTTATTGAATCATGAATAACCATGCTATGACGGGCGCAGAAAACAAAACCAGGTATGCAATGGGAATATTGTTTCTATTAATGAGGATTCTAGAAACAATGATGGAACCAATTACCCAGATGATAGCTATGAAAAGCCCGTAACTATACGCTAACGACCAGAGAATTAACGGGCTACTTAATAATATTACCCCGATATAAATAATGCTGACAACGGTGTGAATAGTTTTTGGTTTTTTTTCTTTTTGATCGGCAATTATTTTTACTTTCTCTTCTTCGCTTTTGAAATCCCAATAACTCATAATCGTCTCCCTTCGGCAATCATAAAACGAGACATTAAGGGTTGCATACAAACGCCTAACGATGTCTTAATCAGCTTATAGGCTATGCGATATTCTATATACGGCATTATAGTCTCGAATTGTTCTGAACGCCAACCACATCAAACTCATACATTACAGTCTCTTCATCGGAAATGCTTCCGCCCACCGACTTATACAATCCGTTCGCGGCAACATTATTCTTGTCGGTCAACACCCACGCGTTGACACAGCCGAGTCCTTTCCCCAAGTTCAGCATCTCATTCATGATCGCTTTGCCGATTCCTTTGCCCTGATGCGAATCCGCGACGCCGACTTCGTTGATCCACAATTCAGGCGGCTTGTCGGGATGAATGTAATGGACGGCAGAGGCAAACCCGATCACAACACCGCCAACCAACGCGACGACGATGTGATGGCGCGGGTCTGCGAGAAATTCGCGCGCGAAAGATTCGTTCACGGGATTGTCAAAGACATCGTCCGCGATATTGAGCAAAAGAGGCAGGTCGGAGGCAGATAAAGTTTTTATGGTGAACATTCGATTCACAGCAACCCTTGTAATTCTTTCAACTCTTCCTCCGATAATTTCCAACCAACAGTTGCCGCGTTTGCCGTCACTTGCTCGGGCGTTGTCGCGCCAGCGATCACGGAGGGGATCTGCTTCCGACTGAGTAACCAGCCAAAAGCGAGGTCATGAAGCGCGCGTCCGCGTGAGACGGCAAAAGAGCGGAGCGCATCCAGTTTGTCGAAGTTGGCTTCGGTGAGTCGATTCTTCACGTACGGGCTGAACGTGCCGCGCGATCCCTCAGGTGGCGCTTCGCCGCGCGTGTATTTTCCCGTGAGCAGACCGCCCGCGAGCGGGAAGTATGGCAGGATGCCGACGTTCGACCACGCGCAATAGGGCAGGAGTTCGCGCTCGGCGTCGCGCTCGAACAAATTGTAGTGCGTTTGGATCGTGACGAATTGCTCCCAGCCCATCATCTCGGCGAACGTGTTGCAATGCGCCAACTGCCACGCCGAAAATTGACTCGCGCCGATGTAGCGGATTTTCCCCGCGCGGACGAGATCGTCGAGCGCGCGCATCATCTCGGCGACGGGCACCGATTCGTCCCACGCGTGAATCTGATACAGATCAATGTGGTCTGT
Source organism: Candidatus Defluviilinea gracilis (assembly GCF_057138825.1). NCBI lineage: Bacteria > Bacillati > Chloroflexota > Anaerolineae > Anaerolineales > Candidatus Villigracilaceae > Candidatus Defluviilinea > Candidatus Defluviilinea gracilis. The sequence goes on along the minus strand of NZ_DBNHEF010000034.1, from coordinate 488 downwards.
TCTCAGCCTCCGCAGACTCGCCTCGACCGCGCTCATGATGTGATACCGCGACGCGCCAATGTCGTTCGGACCCTCGCCCATTTTGAATCGTCCTTTTGTGGCGAGCACGACTCGATCTCTTTGTCCCTCCAACGCCGCGCCGACGAATTCCTCCGATGCGCCGTTGCTGTACACGTTTGCCGTGTCGAAAAAATTGATGCCCTCATCCAACGCGCGATGGACGACGGCTTTTGTGCCAGCCGCGTCCACTTTGCCGCCGAATTGATTGCATCCGATCCCAATAGCCGATACTTTCACGCCCGCCTTGCCTAGATTTCGATATTCCATTGATGGTTCCTCGTTTTGTTTATGTATTTCACGTTATGTCATTCTGAATACTATGAAGCCGTCAAGGTTTTTTGAAAAACCAGGGGATTGACAGCAACATAGTTGGGAAGGTAGGGTTGTTGCGAGCGGACGACAGCACAAGCAATCTTGAGGATCTTGTT
>NZ_DBNHEF010000033.1:0-26652 GCF_057138825.1 Candidatus Defluviilinea gracilis | reverse complement strand
ATGGGAGCGAGGGCTGAAAACTGACCGTGGTGCGCGTTGTCAAGCCATCGAGGTTCATCGAGATCGACCCGTTCATAGGGATACGCAGGGCGTTATCGCGATTCCCCCAATATTTGATAAAGGCGATATTGGGGTGACTGACGGCGGTGGCATTCATGTTGGCGTTGTCCACATGGAAGACTCGATATTCCCCGTGATTGTACAACATTCTGAAGCGCTTGCCGCTTTTATTTTCCCGTGGGGGCGTCCAATTGGGAAGGTAACAACCATTCTTTGCCACCGAGAAGGAAGAGTTCGTTGAGAAAAAATGGCTCTACCGTTTTTAACGGGACTTCTTTTCTCAAACACAAAGGACACGACGGTCACAAAGGAAGAGCAAGAAGAATCCAATCTCTTTTTTTCCTTTCCGGCGCTCCCGCGTTATCCCAAACCCCCATGAAACGATCCTCGCAACATGCGGATGTGATCCTTGCTTATGATCATGAAACGCCTCGGCTCAACCATGCCGCCCCAGAGCGCGGGGGAATGATAAAGAAACCTCGCTCAAAACCGATTGACGATTCGCGCGCGGGTGTCTTCGATATGCCTGCGCATGGCGGCTTGCGCCCCGGCTCTATCACGGTTCTTCAAATGCAGGATGATCTCATCGTGTTGGCTGGAGTCGGCAATATACGGGTCGATGGATAGCGCGCGCTCGAGATCGTCGATCAGGCTTTGGACGAGGCGGGCGAGGCGATTGTTGCCTGTCGCCTGGGCAATGATCAGGTGAAACTCACGGTTAAGTTGATAAGCCTGCGCGCGCAAGGACGCGTCCACTTTTTGTTTGGCGAGCGCGCTTTCCTGTTTGTTATTGTCTATCAATTTGTCGATATTGGCTTCTGAAATGCGCTCCGAAGCGATGCCGATGGCTTCCACTTCCACCATGGTGCGCAGGGAAAAGATTTCGAGCATATCCTCCAGGGTCAGCCGGGTCACGACGTACCCAACGCGCGGCAACGCCTCTACAAAACCTTCATGCACAAGCATGATCAACGCCTCGCGGGTGGGGGTCTTTCCAATATTGAATTCCAGCGCCAGATCCGCTTCGTTCAAGACCGTGCCTGCCGTTAATTCGCTCGAAATGATCTTGCGTTTCAACTGTTCGTAGATGAAGGATTTCTTGGTGCCTGCTTTGCCCATGCTCGTTTTCCTGTGCGTTTTCATCCATTCGGCTTTATCGGAAATAAGACAAAATCCTTAGAGAGCGCTTCTTAAGTTTTTTTGGACACGGATCACACGGATGTCACGGAGAAAACCATTTTAAAATCCGTGTTTGACCGTGTAATCCGTCAACTTCGTGTACTTACGAAACAGTGTCTTAGTTGGGCGCTGACCGCGAAGCGAGCAGAAAACGCGGATTTTTTCTCTCTTTGCATCAGCGTTCATCTGCGTCCTGAAAATTATTTCCGACAGGGTCTATTATACAGAATGTTTGGTAGAACGTTCCATGAATAGAGTGGGGTGATCGCATTTGTTTTTTTGTTTCAGGACTTACGCAGTTGGCGGGCAGTTCGATTTGCCAAGCAAATCGTGCCGCCGCCGCAGTGCAACTACGGCGCAAGAGGTTCAACTGCGTAAGTTCTATGTTTGCTACTCCTCGCGAATTCATGCTACTCCTTCTCGGAAGAATTTGCGCAGATTGGCGAAACGTAGCGGATACGCAGACAAACGACCGTGTTTCGAACCTCGAGATTTTCAGGACTTACGCAGTTGGCGGGCAGTTGTACTGCCGCCGCCGCAGTGCAACTACGGCGCAACAGGTTCAACTGCGTAAGTCCTATTCTAATGCGACTGCCCTAATGAACAGATTGACATTTGCCTGATAGTCATTATAATATGTTATAAACATGTTATAACGGGACTTTTTACTTGTCAACTCTCTTAGGCGAAAGGAGGCGCATCGGTTTACAGATCATGAAACATTGCGAACCAGCGTGTTACTCTATCAATTAAAGGAGAAAAGATATGACGGAGAAAATGAAGGTTTATATCAGCCGCAGAGAGTTTCTCAAACTGGCGTCTCTCGGCGCATTGGGAACGGCGCTTGCCGCCTGCGGACCGCGCATCACCTTGACGCCTGAAGATACGGGAAGCGAACCCCAGCCTACCGATGAACTCGCTCCGGCCAACCCCGATGCCGTGCAATGGTGGGTAGGCTGGGGCGAACTGGTTCCCATCTTTGCCTCGTTCAAGGAAATGGCGAAGTACAAAGAATTACTCGGGTCGACCGATGTCGAGATGAAACCCAGTGTTGCGAATGAGGCGCTCTTCACCGCCCTTGCGGCTGGCTCTCCTCCCGATGCCGCTTCCAACGTGCCGTACCCCGACCTGTTCACCCGCGACGTCTGCGTTGACGTGAGCGATTGGGTCAGCCAGAGCTCCATCGTCAAAAAGGAAGACTACATCAGCGGCAACTGGGATGCCGGCTTCTATAACGGCAAACAATACGGCGTTCCCACGCTGGAATGTTTCGTCCGCTTCGGCATGGACTACAACGCCAAAATGGTGGAAGAAGCGGGCTTGGATCCAGATGCTCCCCCTGTTACATGGGATGAGGCGCTCGAATGGCATCGCAAGTTGACCAAGTTCGATTCCGCTGGCAACCTGTTGACCATCGGTCTCGACCCCTATGATGCGGAAGGCGGCGGTTTTGGCGACGGATTCTTTGCCGCCCGCTCCTGGGGTTTCAAGTGGTTCGATCCCGCCACTGGCACATTCGACCTTGCCAACGACGGTATGGCGGAAGCCTTTGACGTGATGGGCGAGTTCTATCGCATCGTCGGTCCCGACCAGATGGCGGGTATGCGCTCTGTCGCCGCGAACGAAACCTGGGGCGGATCGTTCAATGCCGAAGTGCAAGCCATGATCATCGAAGGCTATTGGCACCCTGGCGAGACTCAGGCGCAAATGCCCGAAGTGGCGAAAAATAACCGCGCCACCTGGGTTCCCGTCCCTGAGAGCCGGCGCGGCGCGAAAGTGCAAGGCACAGGCGGTCACTTCAACGTCTTCTTCAAAGACGCGAAGAAATCCGAAGAAGCGTTCAAGTTCGCCGAGTTCCTCAACTCGGATGAAGTCTGCGAAAAGATGTTCAAGGATTTGGGCTGGCTTCCCGCCTACAAACCTTTCCTTGCCAAAGCCGACCCGAACGCCTATCCTGGCTTGAAGTTCTACTTCGACTCCGTCAACGAAGCGACCGAGATCGAGAACGCGATCGCCTGCCCGATCCAATCGTTTGTGGAAACCGCTTATGGCGAACTGCGCGAAGCGGTCTACCGCGACACGATGACGGGCGCCGACGCCGCCGCGGAATTCCAGAAGCGTTGCGACACCGAATACAAGAACGCCGGCTTCAAATAAATCTGTTCATGCAAGGGGTTTCTGTGGAAGCCCCTTGCATGTATTATTAATAGGACTTACACAGTTGAACCTGTTGCGCCATAGTTGCGCTGCGGCGGCGGCACGATTTGCTTGGCAAATCGAACTGCCCGCCAGTTGCGTAAGTCCTGATTAAAGGGATAGACCGCCATGAATCTCCCCTTTCTGAAAACCCGCAGTCAACGCGATACCCTGCTTGGAGTTCTATTTGTTTCACCCTGGTTGATCGGCTTTCTGCTCTGGACGCTGTATCCGCTGATCGCCTCGTTGTATTACAGTTTTACGCGCTACGATCTTCTGCGCCCCGCCGTGTGGATCGGGCCTGGAAATTACATCGAACTTTTCACCGAAGACGCCACCTTTATCAAAGTGATCGGCAACACGCTATATTATGTCTTGCTCAGCGCGCCGCTGGGAGTGATTTCAGCGTTCCTCATGGCTTCCCTGCTGAATACAAAAATCGCGGCGCGACCGTTCTTCCGCGCCATCTTTTTCTTCCCCGCCATTGTGCCGACGATTGTGGTAGCGATGGTTTGGCAGTTTTTGTTGAACACGCAATTCGGCTTGGTCAACGCGCTCATGCAGGGATTGGGACTGCCCGTCATTCCCTTCCTTTCCAGCCCCGATTTGGCGAAACCGTCGCTCATTATGATTTACATGTGGGCGCAGGGCAACGCCATCATCATCTTTTTGGCGACCTTGCAGGATGTGCCGCGTAGCCTGTACGAGGCCGCCGAGCTGGACGGCGCGAATATCTTCCACAAGTTCTGGCATATCACCATCCCGATGTGCACGCCCGTGATCCTGTTCAACCTCATCATGGGCTTCATTGACGGCTTCCAGTCTTTCACGCTCCCCTGGTTAATCACGGGCGGCGGACCGAGCAAGTCCACTGAGTTGTACGGCTTGTACCTCTATCGCAACGCCTTTGAATACCTGCGCATGGGCAAAGCCGCCGCGCTGGCGTGGATGTTGTTCATTGTGATCGTGATCTTTACCTTTATCCTGTTCCGAACATCCGCCCGCTGGGTGTACTACGGTAGCGAGAAATAGGAGGATGCCATGAACATGCAACCCGCAATCCTGCCAACCTCCCAACAGCCCCAACCCAAAGCGAACAAACGCAAGCGTCTGGGCGTTGGTGAATGGATCGCTGAAATCGTCAAGTACGCGGTTTTGATCCTGCTCGCGATCACATTTGTCATGCCGTTTTACTGGATGTTCTCTTCGGCGTTGAAGAACGACGCGCAGGTGTATGTCGCGCCGCCCATCTGGTTCCCCAGCCCCGCCTTTTGGAACAACTTCCCCGACGCCTGGAATAGCCAGCCGTTCACGCAATACATGATGAACACGTTGTTCCTCTACGCCGTCCCTTATACCATTGGCGTGGTGTTGTCTTCCGCGATCGTGGCATACGGCTTTTCGCGCATCCAATGGAAGTGGCGCGATACGCTTTTTTATCTATGCCTTGCCACGATGATGGTTCCGTTTCAAGTGCAGATGGTTCCGTTGTTCATGATCTTCAAACAACTCGGCTGGATCAATTCCTTCCTGCCGCTGATCGTCCCCGCCTTTTGCGGAAGCCCCTACTACATTTTTATGCTCAGGCAGTTCTTCCGCACCATCCCCTCCGAACTTTCGGACGCGGCGCGGATTGACGGCGCGAGCGAGTTCGACATTCTCTTCCGCATCATGCTCCCGCTCTCGCGCCCCGCGCTGACGGTGGTGGCATTGCTCTCCTTCATCGGCGCGTGGAACGATTATCTCGGTCCGTTGATCTACGTCCACGACCAGAGCAAATTCGTGCTGGCGCTTGGCGTGGAAAATCTGCAACGCACCTTTTCCTTCAACAGCACCATTGCCAATGCCTATCCTTATCTGATGGCGGTCAGCACGCTGGTGGTCTTGCCCATCCTCATCATCTTCTTCTTCGGTCAGCGCGTGTTCATCGAAGGCATTTCGATGACGGGGTTGAAGGAATAGACATTATTGGAAATTTCTCTACCATACATTTTTCGGATTAGGACGCTGACCGCGAAGCGCGCAGAAAACGGAGATTTTTTCTTTTATCAGCGAAGATCAGCGTTTTTCAGCGTCCAAAAGGTTTTTGGTAGAGAATTGGAAATAACTGTCCCGAAGGCTTTTTTCCAGCAAGTCAAAAGAGAGTATCAGCCTTCGGGACGTTTGCTTTCATGAATATTGACATCGCAAAAATCCCCTTCACGCATTACGGTTCGTATCTTGCGTTTTCGATTCTCTCCGAAACCTCCGAGCGCAAAGCGGGGCTTTATCTGCGTTCCGTGCGCGGACCCGCCACCGGCGGGCGACCTATGCAGGAACTTTTACGGATGGAACTGCTCGCGGATGGGCAACCAATTCCGTTTGAGGCGTCAGCGGAGTCGCATCGGCTGGGATTAAGCGCGGGGAACGGCAAACAGGCTGAGGCTTGTTTTGAAGCGGCGGATTCCATCCGCTTTCGTTTGCGCGGCATTTCGATCCGCTTTTCGATGCCGGCGGGCGCGTACGATAACATTATCTCGACGGATGAAAATCATTGGCGGCTGACCGTCCATACCATGTTGGAGACCAAACTGGGATTCACCGCGCTGAAAGGGACGTTGGAAGTGGACGCGCCCTGGGACGCGGAACACTCGGAGCGCATCTCTATCACGCTCAAGCCTGATTCTAACCATGAGGGCGAATTCGCCGTTGATGAATCCACCGTCAATTGGCGGATGCGCGAACATTCGCTTGCGTTCGACGAGTGCGTTGCGCGGGTTGCAAACGAACTCGATGGCTTCATTGAAAAACTTCCCGCTGTGCCGGCACAGTACGAGCAGGCGCGGCGGCTGGCGGGATATATTTTGTGGTCGTGCGTGGTCGCGCCTGAAGGGCATCTTACCCGCCCAAGTATTTTCGCCTCCAAGAACGGGATGATCGGCAGTTGGAGTTGGGATCATTGTTTTCACGCTCTGGCGTTGGCGGAGAGTCACCCCCAGTTGGCGTGGGATCAGATGATGGCGCTCTTCGACCAGCAGGATGAAAGCGGCGCATTGCCCGACCTGATCAACGACCGACTGATCTCGTGGAGTTTTTGCAAGCCGCCCGTCCACGGTTGGATTTTGAATCGCATGGCGCAGACCAGTTCCATTTTGACGCATGAGCGCTTGGCTGAGATTTACGAGCCGCTTTCGCGCTGGACGAATTGGTGGTTTACCCAGCGCGACGACGACCACGACGGCATTCCGCAATGCAATCACGGTAACGACGGCGGCTGGGATAACAGCACGGTATTCGCCGCCTCGCCGCCGATCGAGTCGCCGGAGATTTCGGCGTATCTCGTTTTGCAAATGGAGTTTCTTGCCGACGCGGCGCGGAAACTTGGCAAGGCGGATGAGTCGGCGCAATGGCTTGCCCGCGCTGGGGAACTGACCGGGAAATTGTTGGATCATTTCTGGCGGGGCGATCGTTTCATCGCCGCGCAGGTGAGCGGGCATGTTGAAATTGAATCGCAAAGCCTGCTGTTGTTTATGCCGCTCCTGCTCGGGAAGCGCCTGCCGCAAGATGTTCGTGAGAAGATGATCGCGCGGCTCAAAGTTTCTGGCGAGTTTCTCTCCCCGCATGGGTTCGCCACCGAAAACATGAACAGTCCGTTCTATCGTTCACGCGGCTACTGGCGCGGACCCATCTGGGGCGCGCCGACGTTGATTCTGTTCGACGCGCTGATGGCGTGCGATGAGATCGAATTCGCCAACGAGATCTGCCAGCGTTTTGTGGATTTGGTCGCGCGAAACGGTTTTGCCGAAAACTTCGACGCGCAGACCGGGCAGGGCTATCACGATTTCCATTTTTCATGGACGGCGGGGATCTGGTTGATTCTCGCGCATGGGCTTCCGTAACGCAAGATGTATCTTGCAACGCGCGACAACACAAATTTTGCAATGCGAGAATTCAGACCATTAAAATGCAAAGCGCTTTTGAAATCGTTGGTCTCGATGCGCTCCTCAAGAGCCATTCGAGGCGGCTCGACCAACGCTTTGACTATAGGAGAACACCATGACAAAAAAACCGTTTGTTCACCCCTACATTCCCAACTCGGTCCCTGCCGTGAAGGAGGCGATGCTGAAGGCGGTGAATGCCGCAAGCGTGGAGGATTTCTACGCGGATATCCCCGAGTCGATTCGCTTCAAGGGCCGGTTGAATTTGCCTGAGCCGTTCCTTTCGGAGGCGGCGCTGGCGCGGCATGTGGAGGGCTTGCTGGCGAAGAATCAGTCCACGCGGGATGTGTTGAGCTTTCTCGGCGCGGGGTGCGCCCAACATCACGTCCCCGCCGTGTGCGACGAAGTGAACTCGCGCAGTGAATTCCTCACCGCCTACGCGGGCGACCCATATGAAGATCACGGGCGTTTTCAGGCGTTGTTCGAGTATGAAAGCCTGATGGGCGAACTGCTCAACATGGACGTGGTCAATGTGCCGGTCTATGACGGCTTTCAAGCCACAGCCACCGCGCTCCGCATGGCGGGACGGATCACAGGACGGACGATCGCGCTGTTGCCCGCAACGGTGATGCCCGACAACCTCTCGAAGATCCGCGATTACCTCAAGCCCGATATGCGGGTGGAATTGATTCCGTTCGACGAGGCGACGGGCTTGATGGATGTGTCGGCGTTGAAGAAGCAGGTCAACGCGCAGACAGCGGCGGTGTTCATCGAGAATCCATCGTATTTGGGATTCTTTGAAACGCAAGCCGAAGAGATTGGGAAGATCGCTCACGCGGGCGGCGCGATTTTCGTTGTCGGCGCGGATCCGATTTCACTGGGCGTGATCAGCCCGCCCGTCGAGTATGGAGGCGATATCGTCTGCGGCGACATTCAGCCGCTGGGCATCCATATGAATTACGGCGGCGGTCATGCGGGCTTCATCGCTTCACGGGACGAAGAACAATATGTGATGGAGTTTCCATCGCGATTGTTCGGAGTCGCCACGACCAGTGTGGAAGGTGAGTATGGTTTTGGCGATGTGGCTTATGAGCGCACGTCGTTTGCGGCGCGCGAAGAAGGCAAGGAATGGGTCGGCACGGCGGCGGCGTTGTGGGGTATTACGGCGGGCGTGTATCTGGCGTTGATGGGTCCGCAGGGCATGGAGGAGTTGGGGCGCGGAATCATGCAGAGGCTGAGATATGCCATGAGGAAACTGAATCAGGTGTCGGGCGTGAAGACGCGCTTTTCCGTCACGCCGCATTTCAAAGAATTTGTGGCGGACTTTAACGGGACTGGAAAAACCGTCGAGCAAATCAATCAGGCGTTGTATAAAAAGGGAATCTTCGGCGGCAAAGATCTGAGCGCGGAGTTTCCGTCGCTGGGGCAGTGCGCGTTGTATTGCGTGACTGAAGTTCACACGCAAGCCGATATGGACACGCTGGCAGATGCGATTGCGGAGGTAACGAAATGAAACACGAAACAAAGACTCATAGCGCGGCGAGAGCCGTTGCGCCCAAGCCCGCCCTGCGGCGATTTCATCAGGCGCGTTGGGATGAGCCGATTATCTTTGAGTTGAGCGCGGCGGGTCAGCGCGGAGTTCTGCCGCCCGAACCCGAAGCCGCGGTTGTGGAAGCCGCTGGCGATGTGTTCGATAATCTTCCTGCAAGTTTGAAGCGCAAGCGCGCGCCCGAACTGCCAGAGATGTCGCAGTTGCATGTGCTGAGACATTACCTGCGCCTCTCGCAGGAAAATCTCGGCGTGGATTTGAACGTGGATGTGGGTCAGGGAACCTGCACGATGAAATACAGCCCGAAGGTCAACGATCAGTTGGCGCGTTCGCACAAGTTGACTGAACTGCATCCGCTGCAGCCGCTGGAAAGCGCGCAGGGCATTCTTGAAGCGATGTATAAACTCGAAGGCATGTTGAAGGAAATCTCAGGCATGGAGCGCGTCACGCTTCAACCTGGGGCGGGGTCGGCGGCGATCTACGCCAACATCTCGATGATCCGCGCCTATCACGAAGCGCGCGGTGAAGCGGCGCAGCGCATGGAAGTCATCACCACATCGTTCTCGCATCCTTCCAACGCGGCGGCGGCAAAAGTGGCAGGCTACAAAATCATCACCCTGCCGCCCGACGCCGACGGCTATCCCGATTTTGAGGCGCTGAAAGCCGCCGTCTCCGAACATACCGCCGCTTTGCTGATCACCAATCCCGAAGATACGGGCATCTTCAACCCGCGCATCGAAGAGTTTGTGCGATTGGTTCATTCTGTCGGCGGGCTGTGTTCGTACGACCAGGCGAACGCCAACGGCATTTTGGGGATCACGCGCGCCCGCGACGCGGGCTTCGATGTCTGCCATTTCAATTTGCACAAGACGTTTTCCACGCCTCATGCTTGCGGAGGTCCAGCCGCGGGCGCGTGCGGGGTGACGAAAGAAGTCGCGCCGTTCCTGCCCACGCCGACCGTTGAGTTCGACGGCGAGAACTATGTTCTCGATTACAACCGCCCGCAAAGCATCGGCAAGATTCGTCCGTGGTATGGCGTTGCGCCCAACCTGCTCAAAGCCTACGCATGGATCATGAGTCTCGGCGCCGACGGTCTGCGCGAAGCGGCGGAGATCGCCGTGCTCAACAACAATTATCTGCTTCATCAGGTATTGAAAATCCGCGGGGTGAGCGCGCCCTACGCCAAAGGCAAACGCCGCATCGAACAAGTCCGCTATTCGTGGGAGCAACTCGCCGACGATACGGGCATTCACACCGACGACATCGGTTGCCGCGTGGTGGACTTTGGCACGCACTACTGGACGAGTCATCATCCCTTCGTTGTGCCTGAGCCGATGACGCTCGAACCCACCGAGTCCTATTCGCGCGAAGACCTCGACGAATACGCCCGCATCCTCAACCAGATCTCCGAGGAGGCATACACAAACCCCGAAGTCATCCGCGCCGCGCCGCACAACAGCACGATCCACAGGATCGACCAGGAATCGTTCGACGACCCCAAGGCGTGGGCGGTCACCTGGCGGGCGTATAAACGGAAATACAAAAAGTAAATACCCTCATCCCCAACCCTTCCCCCAAAGGGGAAGGGAGTTCCCTCTCCCTTTGGGAGAGGGCTAGGGTGAGAGAGCGATTCACAGACATGCACCGCATCGGACTCATCGTCAACCCTCTCGCTGGAATCGGCGGGCGCGTGGGGCTCAAAGGCAGTGACGGGATCGAGACTCAGCGCCGCGCGTTGGAACTTGGCGCAGTCCCGCGCGCGCCTCATCGCGCCACGTTGAGCCTGCTTGCCCTCCTCAAGCCTGATTCTCCGCTGATGGTTTTCACCGCTCCGCGCGAAATGGGCGAGACCTCCGCCAGCGAGGCGGGTTTCGCCCCGCGCATCGTCGGCGAGATTCATTCGGGCGCGACCACCTCCGCAGACACGCAACGTATCGCGCGCGAGATGACAACTCTCGGTGTGGACTTGCTCCTCTTCGCGGGCGGCGACGGCACAGCGCGGGATGTTTGCGCTTCCGTTCCAGCGGGCTTTCCGTGTCTGGGAATCCCTGCGGGCGTGAAGATTCATTCGGCGGTGTATGCCGTCAATCCGCGCCACGCGGGCGAACTGGCGCAACTCTTTTTCGATGGCAAAGCCCGCCTGCGCGAATCGGAAGTGCTGGATTTGGACGAAGAGTCCTACCGCGCGGGCAAAATGATTCCGCGGCTGTTTGGGACTCTGCATGTGCCGTATCGTCCGCTGTTGTTGCAGAATCAAAAGATCGCTAGTCCCGCGTCCGAGGCGCGTCAACTACAGGCGATTGCGGCAAACGTCATCGAACACATGCAAACAGACGTCGCGTACATCCTTGCGCCTGGCACAACCATCCGCGCCATCGCGCAAGCGTTGAATGTGGAGAAGACTCTGGTCGGCGTGGATGTGGTCTGCAACGGCAAACTCATTTTGCAAGACGCGACTCAGGCGCAACTGCTCGACCTTGTGAATGGAACGCCGGCGCGAATCATTGTCACCCCCATCGGCGGGCAGGGTTTTTTGTTCGGGCGCGGGGACCAGCAGATTAGTCCCGAAGTGATTCGCAAGGTCGGGCGCGAGAATATCATCGTCGTCAGCGCCTCCAGCAAATTGAATGCCCTGCGCTTTCAACCGTTACTGGTGGATACAGGCGATGAAATAGTTGACCAACTGCTCGCGGGATATTTCCCTGTGATCACGGGCTACAACGAGCAGATGATGTGCAAGGTTGGCGCGTAACTCTCTACCGTACATTTGCACCGCTAAACCCGCAAAGAACGCAAAGAAAACCTTCTTAACTTGGCGACCTTGGCGCGCTTTGCGGTAAAAATCTATCATGTACGGTAGAGAAGCGCGTAAAAGAAAAACGTCCCGAAGGTTTTCGTCAACCGCCAAAGTACCTTGAAACCAACCTTCGGGACAGCGCAAGATTTTCAAAAGGAGACCCCATGAAACGACTCGAAAACAAATGCGCCATCGTCACCGGCGGCGCGTCGGGCATTGGCAAAGCCACCGCGTTATTGCTCGCGCAGGAAGGCGCGGCGGTGGTGATTGCCGACATCAATCAACAGCAGGGCAAACAGACGGAGGAGGAAATCAACTCCGCCGGCGGACGAGCGCTCTTCGTTCCCTGCAACGTTTCCAAAGCGGAGGATTGTGAGCGCGTCGTGCAGACCGCCGTCGAAAACTTCGGCAGTCTCAACATCCTCTTCAACAACGCGGGCATCATCCGCCGCGCGAGCGTAACCAATATCTCCGAAGAAGATTGGGATCTGGTCATGGCGATCAACGTCAAATCCATTTTTCTGATGTGCAAATACGCCGTGCCGCATCTCGCCAGACAGGGCGGTTCCATCATCAACACGGGCTCGGGTTGGGGCATCAAAGGCGGACGCAACGCGATTTCATATTGCGCGTCGAAGGGCGCGGTGGTCAACATGACGCGCGCGCTCGCCATTGACCACGGTCCGCAAAACATCCGCGTCAACTGCGTCTGCCCGGGCGACACCGACACGCCCATGCTTCGCAATGAGGCGCAACAACTCGGTCAGGCGGAGGACGCGTTTCTGGCGGAGGCAAAGGAACGTCCGCTCAACCGTTATGCCCAGCCCATCGAGATCGCGCAGTCGGTCTTGTATCTCGCCAGCGACGAGGCGAGTTACGTCACAGGCGCGGTGCTGGCGGTGGATGGCGGCGGCACGGCATAGGGATTAAACGGCTCTACTTCGAACCATCCGAAACCGAAGATGTTCAAAATATTTTCTTTGCGTTCTACGCGCGCTTGGCGGTTCGAATTGGGTCTTGGTAAATGACACATGATAAACGACTGGGAAAACCCTCAACTGCAAGGACGCGGGCGCGAACCCGCTCATGCGAATTCGATTCCGTATGAGACGCAGGAGGAAGCGATTCGCGGACTGTGGACTCGATCCGCGTTTATTCGTTCGCTCAACGGGACGTGGCGCTTCGCCTTCGCCCCGAATCCTGATTCGGCTCCGAAAGATTTTCACCTCCCCGATTCCTCTGTGGACGAATGGGACTCGATCCAAGTCCCTGGCAACTGGCAATTGCAGGGCTACGACATCCCTTACTATACCGATGTGCAATTGCCCTTCCCGCCCGACGACGTGCCGCGCGTGCCAAGGGACGATAACCCGACGGGATGTTATCGCCGCTCGTTCGCAATTCCCGAAGAGTGGCATAACCGCCAAATCTTTTTGCGCTTCGATGGAGTCGACTCCGCGTTTCATGTCTGGGTGAACGGGGTCGCAGCGGGATTCAGCAAAGACAGCCGCTCGCCCGCCGAGTTCAACATCACCGCGTATCTTCGCGCAGGCGAAAACACGTTGGCTGTGCGCGTCTATCGCTGGTCGGATGGGACGTATCTTGAGAATCAGGATATGTGGCGGCTGAGCGGCATCTTCCGCGATGTGTATCTATGGTCGGCGCCGAACATCCATATGCGGGATGTGAGCGTGAATGCCGATTTGGATTCGACGTACACTGACGGCTTGCTCACGGTGGAGGCGTGGATCAAGAATCACGGTCAGAGTCGGGCTGGGGGGGTGGAATGCAGGTTTGAACTGCTCGACGCGCAGGGAAGGTCGGTTGCGCAGAATCAGGCATCGGCGGGGGTCGAAGCGGGCGCGGAGTCTGGGATGACGATTCAGGCGCGGGTGGCGAATCCGCAGATGTGGTCGGATGAAAGCCCCAGTTTGTATACCGCGCTTTTCCAGGTATTCAAAGACGGCGAACTGCTGGAAGTTCAATCGTGCCGCGTTGGGTTTCGTAAAGTGGAAATTCGCGGCGGGCATTTGTTGTTGAATGGCAAACCCGTTTTGATCAAAGGCGTGAACCGCCACGAGCATGATATGACGACGGGACATGTTGTGACCGAGGAATCCATGCGGCGCGATCTGGAATTGATGAAGCGCTTCAATATCAACGCCGCGCGGACATCCCACTACCCGAACGCGCCGCGCTGGTATGAATTGTGCGACGAGTATGGCATTCTGCTGTTTGCCGAAGCGAACATCGAATGTGACGGCGCGCTTTCGTATCTTTCCAAAGCGCCCGAATGGCGCGAGGCGTTTTTGGCGCGGCTCGAACGCATGGCGCGCAATTATCGCAACCATCCGTCGGTGATCGTGTGGTCGTTGGGGAATGAGTCGGGCTTTGGCGAACATCACCGCGCCATGGCGGAATGGATTCGCGCGTTCGATCCGTCGCGCCCTGTGCATTATCACCCCGCCGGCTCCGACGCGGCGGTGGACATTCTCGCGCCGATGTACCCCAGCGTGGACGACATTGTTGCGCTGGCGCAAAAGGACGACGCGCGACCCATCATTATGTGCGAGTACGCGCATTCGATGGGCAACGCGGTTGGAAATTTAAAAGAGTACTGGGATGCGATCGACGCGCATCAGCGTTTGCAGGGCGGATTCATTTGGGACTGGGTCGACCAGGGCTTTCAGCGCGTCACGGACGACGGGCGGAGTTGGTTTACCTATGGCGGCGATTTCGGCGACGAGCCGAACGACGGCGCGTTCTGTTTGAACGGCTTGGTCTTTGCGAACCGCGAGCCGAAACCCGCCTTATGGGAATACAAGAAGATTCTTCAGCCTGCGCGGGTTGAATTGCTGGATGAGGCGCAAGGCTTGATTCGAATCCACAACCGCTATTTCTTTTCATCGTTTGAACATCTGCGCTGCGAGTGGACGTTGACGACAGGCGGCGCTGCGATTCAATCCGGCGGGTTGGATATAGCGTCCATCGAACCGCAATCGAGCATGGATGTGAAAGTCCCGTTTGCGTTGGTGAATGAGGTATCGTCTGCGCGGCTGGAGATTCGTTTGATGCTGGCGCGGGATACGCTCTGGGCGAAGGCGGGGCATGAAGTGGGGTGGGAGCAGGTGGAGGTGGAAGGTGTGAAAGGGAGAGATTGGAGATTAGAGAGTGGAAAGTGGAAAGCGGGGGGCGGTTTATCATCCACGGTCAAAGTATCTGAAATCCAGGATCAAATCATTGTTTCGACACTCGACGCGCAAATTGTTTTCCATCGTGAGAGCGGCAGACTCACTTCGCTTCAACAAGACGGGCGTGAATTCATTTCCATGCCGCCGCGTTTGAATTTCTGGCGCGCGCCGACGGATAACGACATCGGCACATACGGGCGCGAGCGCATGATGTTCACGTGGAAAGATGCGGGCTTGAATCGGCTGGAAGAGAAGATTCAATCTGTGCGCTGGGAACAGACTGAGGCGAGTCAGATGCGCGTTCGCGTTCAATCCAGCATCGCGCCGCGCCGCGCCGAAGGGCGCTCGCTGTGGTGGAACTGGCTTCTCAATCAACTCGCGCTCGTCCTCACACAGACGTGGAACGAGCAGGAGTTGAGTCGGATCGCGGATGAACTCGGCGTGAAGTATTCCGAACTGGCAGGCGTGAAGAAATGGCAACGGGTGAAAGAATTGCTGGAGGTATGCGACAAAAGCGGAAACGGCTATCGATCCCTGCAAGTGATCGGGCGCTGGCTCGACCAGACCGACCCCGATGTCTTCGAGTCGGTCAAGCATCGCCTGACGCGTTTGCGTTCGCTGGATGAAAAACAGTTCGAGCATGAGTTCCGCCTGCGCGACGATTTTCATTTTGACTGCGAAACCGAATACGCAGTAAGCGCCGATTCCGAAATTCAGATCGCGACGCGCATCGCGCCTGTGGGCGAGGTCGCCGCCCTGCCGCGCATTGGCTACCTGCTTGCCCTGCCCGCCGAATACGACGAGTTCTGGTGGTATGGGCGCGGTCCGCTGGAGACCTACCCCGACCGACAACAGGGAATGAGAATGGGCGTCTTTCATGGAAAAGTGGATGAACAGTTCATCCCGTATGGTCGTCCACAGGAGACGGGCAACAAATCGTCCGCGCGTTGGGCGGCGTGTGTGAATCGGGATGGGTATGGCTTGCTGGCGTACAGCCCCGAACCGCTCAACGCGGGCGCGCTCCATTACACCGCGCAGGATTTGGAGTCGGCTCGTCATCCCGTGGACTTGGTTCGCCGCCCTGAGGTTTTTCTCACTCTTGATTTCCGCCATGCGGGTCTGGGCAACGCCAGTTGCGGACCAGGCACACTGCCGCAATACGTTCTCCAACCCGCAGTGGGCGAGTATCGTTTATGCTTGCGCGCGATCTCATCGAAGGATTCGATTCTTTCTCACCGCGGAGTTGTGAACTGATGTTACGCCGTTGATGTCGATTTGGTCCTCGTAATGCGACATTCATGTCGCCCTTGCGCAAGACCAGCCTCAAGCGCGAGCTAGCGCCGATGAAAAATTTAACCGAGCAATCCTTACCCGTTCTTTTGAATCACGGAGACCCTTGAGAAATGCTCATTTTCTCTGTGTTGGCTGTGGCAAAAATGACTTTCGCAAGAGATCTATTGGCTTGTCTCAGTGTTTCCGTGACTCAGGAGTTCGGCTTATTACTCGATTAATTGTGAAAAGAACAATATCCCGCGTTACAAGGATTATTGCGTACCCTCAGCGCCTTTCTCTCCTTATGCAGTCTGCCGCAGAGCCACAGAGACGCCGAGAAAGTTTTTTATTTTTTCCACCTACCCCGAACGTGATGCGCTCTGTTACTTATTCAGGCGCATGGGGCAGCCATCACCTCGCCACCAGCGCCAGTGGGCCCTTCGGGTTAATCAGCGATTGCAACTCGCTGTATGGCACCAGCACCGTTTGCGGTCCCACCGCGTACGGCGCGACCTGATATTCGTCGAAGGTGATCATGATTCCATCGCGCGTGATGTTCCAATTGCGGTAGTTCTTTTCCATCGGTTCCGCGCCTTGCTCAAACCCGCCATAGAACCCAATGTCGCGGCGGCTGAGTTCGGCAATGCAAAAACTCGAAATCGCGCTCAAGTACCCGCTGTCGGCGGCGAATAGATCTTCGAGCGAAAGTTTCTTCCCTTGTTCGAGATCATAGTTAATCGTCATGCTGTAGTGAAAGGGATGAGCCGCCCCATCGGTATAGCCGGAAAAGTTGAATTTCAATGCCCATAGCGCGTTGTTTTGGTAGACGAGAACGTATTGGGCATCGAAGGAACTGCCCGACGTGATCGGCGTGGCAGACATGTGGGCAAGCACATTGTCGCGGAAATATTGGATTTCCTCCTGCGTCATTTTTTCCACTTTGTTGTTAAAGTCTACGACGCGCTCATCCTCACTGCCAACCAGCCGGGGAATCTGACCAGTGATGATATACCTCGGCGACGCTCCCTCCTCCCGCATCGAGACTGTCGTGAGGCTGACCCGGCTACTCAACGGAATCGCCTCTTGTGTGGGTTTCACTTTGGCAGTGGCAGTGGGCGCTGGCGCGATAGGTATGCACGAGCCCAGAATGACAATGGCAAGACCAAAAACCATGCCGGTGATCCTCGAAAAAGTGTCCATCGCATCCTCCTTTTCGCTTTTTAACGATGACGGCTTTCTCTGAGTTCCAACCAAAATTTTTCGCGTTCGTTTGTTAGGGTTCGCCGACTTCCACGAGTTCGAACCCCGTCACCACTGGGGAATTTTCATACGATGCGGCAGTGACCCCAACCTTGCCGGCGCCGAGTTCAAAACGCGAGACATCCACGCGGCGGAGGATGTTCTCGTTTACAAGCAGAGTTAATGTGTCGCCGGAGCACTCCAGCCCAATGGATTGACTGGCGCCGCTGGGTTGCGCGTCTTTGATCAGGCCGTCGGTGATAGGGGTATATTCCGCGACTCCCAGGGCGAGCCATTTTCCGTAGAGGATGTTGTAGAGCCCATCGGCGGAGAGGTTGAATTCGAGCCAGCCATCCGTTTCGCTGTAACGACAGACCAATCCCGCCGAGGCGGGCGCGCCAGCCAGGTTTTGATACTGGGTTTCGATGCGCACATCGGCGTAGTCTTCCGGTCCGTAGAGGGCGTAGAGCCAGGTGAAGGCTGAGTCAATTTGAAGCAGGAGAGACCCGTTCGCCACGTTGACCGATGGGACAGAATCGTTCCCAGCCTGTAAGATCACCCAGCCGGCAATTGAGTCGTTGAACTCCTGAACAAAGAATCGCGGGAGCGCGGTTGGCGAAGGCTCGAAGGTTGGAGTCGGTTGAGGGGTTGGCGTATCAGGCTCGCCCTGAGTTTGATCGAAGGGCAGAAGGGTGGGGAGAGGCGTTGAGGTGGGGAAGAGCGAGCCCGCGGGAGTGGGGGTCGAAGTCGCGCTTTGGCAGGCAGTGATGAGGAGCAGACATCCAAGAAGAAGTTTTTTCATCGGCTTCTTATAACATAAACGATCATCCAGCAGTTGAACTGCTGGATGATCGTTGCGAAAGCGATACGCCAGCAGTTCAACTGCTGGCGTATCGCTTTAGAGTGGAGATGCCGGGAATTGAACCCGGGTCCGAAAGACTCGACCCTCGGAAATCTACGAGCGTAGCCTGCCGAATTTTTTCATCACAGGGATCTCGGCGGGCAGGTAACCCTGTGACCATCTGCTGGTCTTTCGCGCATTGAGCAGAGTCATACGCGGCACTCACACCATTGTTTCGCCCGGTCCGTCACCGGGTGGAGGACGGCTCCGGCGGACGTGGCATCCTAAGACGCCAACTGTTATGGTCTCATCGCATTAAGCGGCGAGGGGCATAGCAGCGTAGGAAGTGCGATTGGCACTTGATTGTTTGCGCTGAGTTTACGAGTTCGGCGCCTCTCGGCTCGCATTCCGGGACCAGCCTCTCCCGTCGAAGCCTGTCATCCCCGCGATTGGGAGTGATCCCGTTTTGCAAAATCATTATAGCATACTTGCAAGCGAGGCTTTCGGCTTGCCCTTGCGCCTTCTTTATGCTAGACTGTTGCAATACTTTTGTCAGGAATGACGCGCATGAGCGAAAAAATTCTTATCATTGACGACGATCTCGATACCCTGCGCCTCGTGGGGCTAATGCTTCAACGCCAGGGATATCAAATCAGCGCGGCAACCAACGGTCAACAGGGTTTGGATAAAGCGTTCGAGGAAGACCCCGACCTGATCTTGCTCGATATTATGATGCCGGATATGGACGGCTATGAAGTGACCCGCCGGTTGCGGGCGAATCCATCCACGACCGAAACTCCCATCTTAATGTTCACCGCTAAAACCCAATTAGACGATAAAGTAATCGGGTTTGAAGTGGGGGCAAACGATTATTTGACCAAGCCCACGCATCCCTCTGAATTGCAAGCGCGCGTTAAAGCGTTACTGGCGCGCGCCAATGAAAAGAAGGGTGAAAGCGCGCCCGCCGTTCCGGTGAGCGCCGGGCAGGAGGGATTCGTCGTCGGCGTGATCGGCGCGCGAGGCGGGTTAGGCGCCACCACCGTGGCTTTGAACGTTGCCGCTGGCTTGCACACCCGCGCCAAGGGATACGTTATCCTCGCAGAGATGTTGCCCGGTCATGGCGCGTTATCGCTGGAACTGGGGCTGAAGGCATCCACCGGGTTGGTGGATATGTTGAGCGCCACAAAGTTATCGGATATCACGTCGGATAGCGTGCGGTCCTCTCTCACGCGCCACGCCTCCGGCTTGAACATCCTGCTGGCTTCCGACCGTCCACGGGATATGCACTTGATCGGTCAGAGCGCCAACTACGGCGCGTTCATCGCAAAACTGGCAACGCTGGGGCGCTATATCATCCTTGATCTCGGCGCGGGGCTACAACCGTTCACACAAGCGGTGCTTCCTCATTGCAATGAGATCTTTGTGGTGCTTGAAGGCAACCCCAACACGATCATTAGCGCCAAGGCGCTCATCGAGGATTTGAATTCCTTTGGCGTCAATTACAAAAACATTCACCCTGTGCTCAACAACCGCGTGAGGTCGGATACGCAGTTGCCCTCCAGTCAGGTGCAATCCAAGTTGGGATATGAGATCCTCACCACCCTCACCCCAGCGCCGGAACTTTTCACGCAAGCCACCCGCACACAGACCCCCGCCGTCGTTTGCCAGCCAGACAGCCTGACCACCCGCCAGATCGTCAAACTCGTTGACTTCATCGCCGAACAAGAAGCGATGCCTCGATGAGCTCCCCCTCCGCCCCTGCAACAGCGTCTGACGCTTTGCGCGCGGCAGAGTTATTCCGTAAAGCCAGGCGCGTTGTTATCTTAACGGGAGCCGGCATTTCCACCCCCTCGGGAATCCCAGACTTTCGCTCGGAGGGAACAGGGTTATGGTCTCACAATGAGCCGCTTGAAGCCGCGTCGCTCACCACGTTTCGAACTTCCCCTGAAAAATTTTTCCAATGGTTCCGCCCGCTTGCCGGGCAAATTTTTAATGCGCAACCCAACGCGGCGCATCTCGCGCTCGCCGACCTTGAAAAGCACGGCGTTGCCGTCACCATCGCAACCCAAAACATAGACGGGCTTCATCAAAAAGCCGGTTCTCGCAAAGTCTTCGAATTGCACGGCACGATCCGCACGCTTTCTTGCACGCAATGTTTTAAAAAGTACGAGTCGCCGCCGTTCTTGCAAACTTATATCGAGGCTGGAACCATTCCCCTATGCCCAAGTTGCGCTGGAATTCTCAAACCAGATGTGATATTGTTCGGAGAACAATTGCCACAGGCGGCATGGAATGAGGCGCAGCGCGAAACGCGTCAAGCCGACTTGATGCTGGTCGCCGGTTCCTCACTCGAAGTCCTGCCTGTGGCGGGGCTTCCGATGCAAGCGGTTGACCGCGGCGCGCACCTCATTATCGTCAACAACACTACCACCTATATCAACGTCCGCGCGGATGTGGTGTTCATGGACAATGTGGAAACCATCCTGCCGGAGATTATACAAAGAGCGATCCATGGCTGAAATTAAAACCCAAACCCTCGGAAGTTACCTGCGCTTGATCGAAATCTCGCGCGACCTTGCCTCCACCCTCGACCTTGATATCCTATTGGACGATATCGTGCGCGCCTCGGCAGACATCACGCACGCCGAAGCCGCCTCGATCTTGTTATACGATGATACCGCGCGGCAATTATATTTTCAGGTTGCCACCAATATAGACGATGCCACCATGCGCGGGCTTGTCGTTCCGCTCGAGAAAAGCATCGCGGGTTGGATCGTGTTGAACCGCAAATCCCTGCGCATCGACGACGCCGAAAAAGACGAGCGCATCTTCAGCGAAGTAGACCAGACCATCGGGTACTCCACCAAATCCCTGTTGGGTATCCCGCTTGTCACAAAGAACAAAGTGGTAGGGGTGCTCGAAGTGGTGAACAAAAAACGCGGCAAGTTCACCGATGCGGACGAATCGATGCTCAGCGTGCTGGGCGCGCAAGCGGCGGTTGCCATCGAGAATGCCCGCCTCTTCCAACAATCGGACCTGATCCAGGAGTTCGTGCACGAACTGCGCACGCCGCTGGCTTCGTTGAGCACCGCCACCTATCTCCTGCTTCGCCCCGAGATGTCGCGCGAACAACGCGACCAGATCGTCAACAACATCCACAACGAAACCTTGCGGCTCAATTCGCTTGCGTCATCTTTCCTCGACCTGGCGCGGCTAGAATCGGGACGCGTGCAATTTCGCAAAACGCGCTTCAGCGCGGCAGACCTGCTCTACGAAGCCCGCGATGTGATGATGACCAAGGCGCAGGAAACGAACATCCAGATCCGCGTGGATGTCCCCAATGATCTCCCGCTGATGGAAGCCGACCGCGACAAGATCAAACAGGTATTGCTCAACCTGACGAGTAACGCCATCAAGTACAACCGACCGAACGGTTCCATTCTGATCGCGGGCAATTACACCGACAACGATCTATCGGTCCTCGTGCAGGATAGCGGTTTGGGAATTCCGGAAGAATCCATCCCCCATTTATTTGAAAAATTTTACCGCGTGCGCGACCACGAAGGCAAAGCGACCGGCACCGGGCTTGGGCTTTCGATCTGCAAGCAGATCATCCAGGGGCATAATGGGCGCATCGAGGTGAAGAGCAAGGTGGGTGTTGGCACTTCGATCACGTTCTACATCCCGCGCGCCCAGCGGACAATACCCAGGGAATAAAAAAACGGCGACCGAGAGGTCGCCGTTTTTTTTACAGATCAGGGCTTACGCAGTTGGCGGGCAGTCGCACTGCCACTGCCGCAGTGCAACTACGGCGCAACAGATTCAACTGCGTAAGCGCTACGGATTTAACACAACTTTCAGCGCGCCGGGTCGCGTCGCATGTTCGAATGCCTTCATCGCGTCCGTCAGCGAATACTCCGCATCGATCAACACCGTCGGGTCCACCTGGCGGGATTCCATCAGCCGCAAAGCCGGCTCGAATGGGCCACAGCGTGAACCGATCAGGTTGATCTCATCCACCACGATGGATGAAAAATCGACGCTCATCTCGCCTTTATATGTGGATTTCAACACCAGCGTTCCTCGCGGACGTATAGCCTGCCTCGCCAACGCAAACCCGCTCGGCGACCCGGTCGCTTCCACGACAACATCCCACCGCCAGCGTTGAATCTCTTCTTCGGTAATGATTCGAATCCCGCGCGCGGTTAACAATTCCTGTTGGCGTTTGTGCCGCGCAACCACGCGCAAATCGCAGCCGGTCAACGCCAGCGTCTGCGCGATGAGTTGACCGAGCCGCCCCGCGCCAACGAGCAGGACCCGGTCGCCCGGCTTGATGTTGATCTGCTCTTGAATCTCAAGCGCGGCGGCAAGAGGCTCGGTGAACACAGCCATCCCGTCCGGAACAGAAGCGGGGACTCGGTGAAGGTTGGCGACGGGCAGGCAAACATACTCGGCAAATACCCCGTCACGGTTGACGATTCCCAGCACGGTTCGAGACTCGCAATGTGTGGGGCGTCCGTTCAGGCATTGTTCGCATTGACCGCACACCGCATTGATCTCGCCCACCACGCGTTGACCGACCCACGAAGCGTCATCCGCTTTGGCTACTTCGCCCACGAACTCATGCCCCAGAATTCCCGCGTATGGATAATATCCCTTGACCAGTTCGAGGTCGGTACTGCAAATACCGGCTTTGCGAATCTTTATCAAAGCCTCATTGGGTTTTTGAGGTTGAGAGACTTCGCGGAAATCGATCTTGTTATTCTCGAGCCAAAGCGCTTTCATCTACTCCTCCGTCGCCATCCAACGATTTCGCCCGCCGTTCTTTGCCGCATACATGGCGGTATCGGCGCGATGCAGGAACTGTTCCCAGTCTTCCTGCCCGTTCTTGAATTGCGCCACGCCGATGCTCACAGTCAGCGAAATGCTCTTTTGTTTTGCCGCTTCCACCTGCAAGGTGCGGATGTGGGCGCATAAACGCGAAGCCTGTTCTTGAGCGGCGTTCAATTCGCTATTGGGGAGCACGATCAGGAACTCCTCGCCGCCGTAGCGACCGAGGGTATCCGGGTGGCGGATCTGCTCGCGCAGTCGCGCCGCGATCGTGCGCAGGGCTTCATCGCCCGCGGCGTGACCGTATGTGTCGTTGACTTGTTTGAAGTGATCGATATCCACCATCGAGATGGACAACGGCGTATTATATCGCGCGGCGCGGATGACCTCTTCCTGCAAATCCACAATGATCTTGCGGCGGTTCGGCAAAAAGGTGAGCGCGTCGGTATTGCTGATCTCGTGCGATTGCGCCAGCACTGCCTTGAGTTCGATCTCTTTGATCTCCAGGGTGCGTCGAATCCGCCGGACTTCATCCTCCAGCGCTCTAAAATCGTTCACCAGTTGGTTGTATTCCTTGTTCAAGGTATCGTTATCTGGCACCGCGCCTCCCAAATTGACGTTCGAGCACGTCTACAGAAAGATGGATCATCGTCGGTCTCCCATGCGGACACGTCCGCGGCGAATCGCAGGTTTCGAGGTCGGCAAGCAGGGCGCGCTGTTCTTCGTTGGAAAGCGACATGCCCGCTCGCACCGCCATACGTTTGCATACACGGGCGGCGAGTTTTTTCTCCACTTCATCTTTCAGCGGCGCCTCATCCTCTTCAAAATCCTCTACCAGCGCCCGCAACGCCGCGGAGGGATCACTGCCTGAGAACAAGACGGGCATCGCGCGGATTTGGAACGTGTTCGGACCAAACTCCTCCACGTCGAAACCAAAATACTTCAAAACCGGCAATTGCGACATGAGCAATTGGGTGGATTGGGGCGGCAAGGTGACCGCAACCGGCGTCAGCAGGGCTTGCGAGGCGATGCTCTTCATCTCGCGTTGCGCCATGAGTTTTTCGAACAACACGCGTTCGTGCGCGGCATGTTGGTCGATGAGATACAGCCCATCGGGTCCCTCTGCCACAAGGTACGCCGCGCCGATCTGACCGATCAACCGCAAGAGAGGGATGCGGGCAAACGATGAGGATTGAACTTGAGAATTGGGAGAATGGAGATTAGAGGTTGGAGATTGAGCGTCAGTCTCTGGTTCGCCGTGCTGAGCCTGTCGAAGCATCAAGTCTCCGTTCACTGATAACTGATCACTGTTCACTTGATTATCATGCCCAATTGTCCAATCCAACCCCACTGAATTTGATTCCACTGACACACTTCGCCCTCCCCACAAACTCGGCGCGACATTCGGAACCGGCGAATACGCCAGCAACGCCTTCCGCGCGGATCGTTGCACGAAACTGAACACTTTATCTTGATTCCTGAATCGCACCTCCGCTTTGGCGGGATGCACGTTCACATCCACATCTTCAGGTTTGATCTCGAGGAATAATGCCGCGAGAGGATAACGCCCCACCATCAACAGCGTATGATACGCCTGCATCAATGCCGTAGACAATGCCACCTCATGTACCCAGCGCCCATTAATGAAAAAAGTAATTTCTTTTCGATTGGAGCGCGTGAGCGATGTTGGGCTGATGAAGCCCGCGAGGGTCATGCCCTCTTCCATGGAGTGGACTTCAAGCATTTGCTTCGCCACATCCACACCGTAGAGCGCGGCAAGGATGGCGCGACGGTCGCCATCGCCCGCCGTTTGCAAGACCACATTCTTTCCGTCGGTCAGTTTGAATCGTTTCGCGGGGTAAGCGAGCGCGTAGCGCGCGACCAAGGTATCGATGGCGCGGCGTTCGGTCGTATCCGTTTTGAGAAATTTCAAGCGGGCGGGAACGTTGTAAAACAGATCCTCCACGCAAATCACCGTTCCAACGGTAGCGCCCACTTTAGTCGGCTTCTTACTCTTCCCGCCTTCGACCATGAACCGCGCCCCTTCTTTTTCACCACCCACCCGCGAGGTGATCGTCATCCGCGACACAGAGCCGATCGAGGCAAGCGCCTCGCCGCGAAACCCCAGCGTCACGATGGAAAAAAGTTCATCGGAGCGAACCAGCTTCGAGGTGGCATGACGCGAGGCGGCAAGTTCCAACTCGTCCGCAGGGATGCCGGCGCCGTCATCCGCAATTTCGATCCGCTTTTTTCCCGCCTCCTCCACATGGATGGCGATCGTGTTTGCGCCGGCGTCGAGCGAGTTTTCGAGCAATTCCTTCACCACCGAAGCGGGGCGCTCGATCACTTCGCCCGCGGCGATCTGCGAGGCAACTTCCGGCGAAAGCATGCGGATGGGCATGACGCGATTATACCCGCCCTTGACAGCCGATTTTTCGCGCGCAAGAAACGGGCGAGTATTTTATAATCGCCCGATGCGATTCTCAACCCTCTTCTTCGACCTCGACGACACGCTCTACCCAAACTCCAACGGTTTATGGCAGGCGATCCGCGGGCGCATCCAGCAATATATGATCGAGCGCATGGGCATCCCTGAAAAAGACGCGCCCGCCTTGCGCGAACAGTATTTCAAAATGTATGGCACCACGTTGCGAGGTTTACAGGCGCGGCACAAGATCGATACGGATGATTTTCTCGCCTTTGTTCATGCTCTGCCTCTCGGCGATTACATCACCCCCAACCCGATTCAACGGGACATAATCGCTTCGCTTCCCCAACGGAAACTGGTCTTCACCAACGCCGACGCTAATCACGCCCGACGCGTCCTCGCCGCGCTCGACCTCGGCGATCTCTTCACCGGCATCGTGGATATCAACGCGGTCGCGCCGTATTGCAAGCCCATGCCCGAATCCTTTGCCATTGCGCAGGAACTTGCCGACGAACCCGACCCGCGCAAGTGCGTGATGATCGACGACCTGTCGCGCACCACCCGCGCCGCATTGGATGTAGGCATGGCAAGCATTTTGTACGGAACCGATGAACCCACCTCCGAAGCGAGCGGCGTATTGACCGATTGGACTCGTTTACCGATATTGTTGGGAAATTAGGCTCTCCCGTTTCTGACGGGATTACGACTCGCAGGAAGATTCTTTGCCACGAATTTACACGGATGTTCACGAATGTTTTAAACAATCCGTGTGAATTTGTGAAATCTGTGGCTAAGGTTTTTGGGCTTTCCCGTTAATAACAGTAGAGCCGGAAATTAACAATCCCGAAGGGATGGCAAGATTGTAGAATTTATCCAAGCCAAAATCAAATCCCGAAGGGATGATATATTTCTGACTTCGGCGTCGGAACAGAAAATCCAATGATCCGCTTACATCATTTAAATAGATTCGTTGCGCATAATTCAGCAAACATTAATCACGGCATAGTATCTTAGGAAAACCATGCTCATGTCATTCTGAATACTATGAAGCCGTCAAGGTTTTTTGAAAAACCAGGGGATTGACAGCAACATAGTTGGGAAGGTAGGGTTGTTGCGAGCGGACGACAGCACAAGCAATCTTGAGGATCTTGTT
>NZ_DBNHEF010000032.1:0-53604 GCF_057138825.1 Candidatus Defluviilinea gracilis | reverse complement strand
AACTGCGTCAGCAACGGGGGGTTCGGCTTGATTCGGTTTTCTCAATTATCCCCCTCCTTGCGTTCGCCTCCCTCATGCTCTTGTCCCGTCGGGTGGCACTCCATGCAGTTCTGGAAATCGGAGATGCCTTCCTCGATGTGCTTCGAGCGTATTTTGGGTTCGTTGTGTTCATGACAACCATAACAGGTATAGGTTGTAAAAGCGCTTGGGTGACAAGTGGCGCATGAGACTGTGCCGCCATCGCCATGATTCAACGGGAAGGTGTGTGGTTCATTGAACGTGGCGGGCGTCCACGCCGTGGTGGTGTGACAAGCCGCGCAGTCTGTGCCAAATAGCCCCAAGTGAAAAACAGGATCGGCATGACAGGCAACGCACGCGCTGGGCGTTCCCGCAAACTGGTCGTTGACGTGGCATTGCTCGCATTCCACTTGTTGATGCGCGCCCGTCAGCGGGAAGTCACTGCGCGAATGATCGAAGGTCGCATCCTTCCAATCGGAGGGCGTGTGACAGGAGCCGCAGTCTGCGCCAAATTGCCCGGCGTGAACGTCCTCGGCTTGGTGACAAGCCGCGCAGTCTTGCGAAGCGGTTTGTAAATCCGCAATCGTCCGCGCGTTCGCGTGACAGTCGGCGCAGGCAATATCCGCGTGCTTGCCGTCGAGCGGGAATACGAAAATATTATGATCGAAGTCGCTTCCGTAGGTATCCACGCCGTCATGACACGCCAAGCAATCGCCGCCCCAACTTGCTACGTGCGTGTCGGTGAAAGCCGAATCAATTTGACGATGACAAGTATCGCACGTCTGCAAATCGAATTGGGAAATATCGTCGGCATGGCAATCGGAACAAGTGAAGGCTTTTCGCGCCGCGGTGAACTGGTGACCCTTCAACGAGTAGCCGAGCGCTTCATGCGGAAAAGTGATTTCGTCCATCACGGTCAACGACGCGTCGGCGCCGCGATGTTCGGGATGACAATTGCGGCACGTGATGGCGGCGGCATCTTTCATCATCCGTCCGTGAAGCGAAGTAAAATCTTGCAGTTGTCCCGAAAGATCGCTATGGCAATCCAGACAACGGTCTGCCATGGTGGCGCGTTCCCAAGGCGCAGTGTGACAGGTCTGGCAATCCCCGCCGGTCTCCGCGTGAGACGTGACGCCGCCCAACATCTCCCCGCGTTGCGCGTTCAACTCGCCGGGGCTGTACAGCAAACCGCCGCGAGCGTAGACGTATCCAACAATGAGGAACGTGGTGATGAGCGCGGCGATGATGCCGCTTCCTGATAGGCAACCCAAACGTTTGGTTTGCATATTTCCTCCGCTACTTTAGCAGGGTGGCGTAATATAACGCCGCGCCGATATGGACGAACGCCGAAATGAACAACGCGATGCCGATGGGGATATGAACGGTATGCCAGAGCGCCAAAAGACGACGCGCTTGCTTGAGAGCCTCCTGTGAGAGCGTGCCTTCGATCTCCAACCCGTCCATGGTGCGCGGGATGCGGGTGAAAACATAACGTCCGATAAATCCGCTGACGACGATGATGATGGTCAACAACGTTGTGGCGCCCGCGATGCCGTTGAATTTCCAGGAGGTATGGAGCAGAACCATATACGGTCCCACGATCCCGGTAAAAATATGGAATTGAAGCCATGCAGACATCCTCCCCCACTTCACACTGCGGCTCCGCTTGCGGAGGCTGTATAACGTCTCTGTCAGCATCATCAAGACGAAGCCGACGATTCCGATGCCGTGACCGAACAAATCACCCGCGGGCGGAATTTCTCGCGTTAACAGGACGACCAACGCATAAACCCCAGTAATCAGGATCATTGCCAGAAATGCCAGCCATAATTCTTTGTTGCCGCGAAGCATACATCCTCCAAAGACTTTCTAATTCCTCAAACCCGCCCAAAACTCAACGACCACATCCCCGATGCGCGCATCCGCCGCCAGCAATTTTTCACGGATCGAGGAAATGTCTATTCTTTCCGATACGATTTTCTGGAGCGGGTATGAAAGTGTCTGGTCTCCCATTACCACCGCGCCGAGCAATCGTTGTTCGCCGACCATCAAGCGCAAGTGATTCACGTCAAAGCCGCTCTGAGCCACCAGCGCATCCGGCAGACTGCGCCACGTTTCGCTGTCGCCGCGGGCAATGCCGACCAGGTCTTCGTCATGACCGCCTCCCACCGCGCCGATGATCGTTGTCGTCAGACCCGCCAAACGAGTCACATTGAAGGGAGACGCTTTGACATACGCGCTTGTCTTGCCCGCCATGTTTAATCCTGCCGCGTATCCTTGCTGACGAGCGGGTCCCCACAAACTATCCAATACAGACCGCCCAACAACCGGATCGTACACTTGCGCCACATCGCCCGCCGCAAAGATATAAGGGTCGTTGGTCTGCATAAACTCATTGACGAGAATACCCCGGTCAACCGCCAGCCCAGCCTGCCTCGCCAACTCCAAACGCGGACGAATCCCGATCGCGTAGGCGACCATGTCGCATTTCAACGTTCTGCCATCGAGCAAGCGCGCGCCGATCGCCCGATTCTTCTTTCCCATTACCTCGATTACTTCGGCGTGGTGATGCAGCGTCACCCCCTCCACTTGAAGACGCGCCTCGACAATCTTTGATTCGTGTTCATCGAGCACGCCGCTCCAATATCTATCGCCGCGCAATAAATAATGGACATTCATACCCCGCGCGAGCAATCCTTCCACCAACTCCAGAGCGGTGATTCCTCCGCCGATCACAACAGCCATCCTGCCGCGGCGGGCGTGTTTCAAAATACGCTTCGCGTCTTCCATGTGATCGAGTTTAAAAACGCCTTCAAGATTCGCGCCGGGCATCTCCAAAGGTAACGCCTGCGCCCCGGTTGCGATCAACAACCGGTCATAAGGAATGGAAGTCTGATTCTCCAACTCCAGAACGCGCGCCTCGCGCAGAACACCCTTTACACGCCCTTTCACATATCGAAAGTTCATCTGGCGGTATTCATCCGACGTACGCGGATATAGAGCTTTGTCGTGAAGTTCGCCGGTCAAATAATACGCAAGACCGGGGCGCGAATAAAACCCGTGAGGGTCGTCGCCGATCATCACAACCTCACCCGAACGGTCCACAGAACGGATCGCCTCAATTGCCGCGATACCCGATACGCCAGACCCAACAATCGCATACTTCATGGCTTCCTCTTCGCGAACAGATCCGTCTTCTCGAAACGGAGCGACCCGCGCGGGCAACGCATCACGCACTCGCCGCACGTCAGGCAGTGGTTGTGGATCACGGGTTCGCCGCGCCAGGCGTGAGCGCGCACATCAATACCGACAGGGCAGTTATAAGTGCAAATTCCGCACTGTACACAACGCGCAGGGTCAGGAACCACATACCCCGACGCGAGAACGGTGTGTTTGCTCGCACGTTGCTGAAAGATACTTAGAATCGCCATATTTTTACGACAAAATTATATGCCTGAAGCAAACGACGAATGTCATCATTAAGTCATAAACAGGACTTACGCAAACTCCTAAGAACAAGCCGCGAATTACACGAAGTATCGCTAATTTTTTAAACAATTCGCGTGAATTCTCGAAATTCGCGGCAAAAGATTTTGAACTGCGTAAGTCGTGATCAATAACGTGAATAATGGATAAACCAAAACTACCGTTATGTCACCCTGAGGGATCGGTTTTCAGCGACCGAAGGGTCTCGAATGAGCCTTTCCGAGATGCTTCGGGGCAAAAATCGCCCCTCAGCATGACATGATTCTGTTATCCATTATTGGCGTTAAATAGGATTTCTGCGGTTGAACTGTTGCGCCGCATTTGCACTGCGGCGGCGGCACGATTTGCTTGGCAAATCGAACTGCCGCCAACTGCGTAAGTCCTGATTAAATAAAAACAGGGCTGTCTCACGACAACCCTGTTCGGTTCGCAAAACTTACGTCGGCAAGCCGACCGTCTTACGAGACAGGCACCACGTTGGCGGCCTGCAGACCTTTGGGACCGTCCTCCACAGAGAACTCCACTTTCTGCTCGGCTTCCAACTTGCGGTAGCCATCGGACTGAATGGCGCTGAAATGAACAAACACATCCTCGCCATTGTCACGGCCGATAAAGCCGTAGCCCTTGGTGGCATTGAACCACTTGACCGTACCAACAAATCGTTCTGACATCGTACAACATCTCCTGCTTAGAAAATTTATGCCCAGCCGCCTTCGCTTTCACGGCGAGCCGGACACGCGAGCGCAAGATTATCACGCCTGATTTTTCATGTCAAGACTCGGATTCAGCCCCTTTCGGAGGACGGCAAACCGCGAGGCAAGATGAAACCACGGAGGCGACCAACGCGTCTCGAACTGGGCATTGCGGATGACCTTCCGCATCCCCTCCGGACCTTCAAACTGCTCCAGCCTCAGCAGGCTTCTCCCCACCTCGAACGCCGCGTGCGCGTCCGAGCCAACCGTGCCAGCGATGTTGTGCTTCGCGGCAAACTCTCGCGCCTCGCGGTTGAAGCGCGGATTTCTGCACCGCGAGTTATACACTTCGATCGCATCTACGTGCGGCAAAATTTCAAGCAAATCCTCCTCCGCCCAACCGCCCGGGCGAAATTCATCAAACGGATGCGACACGCTGATGAACGCGCCCTGCTCCTTCAGCCGTCGAATCGTCTCTTGCGGAGTCAACCCGGCGGGAATCTCCTCGGTCACGAACGCCGCAAGGATCTCTCCTTTGGTGGTGAAAATCTCCTCCCCCACGATGACCAGTTCCGGGTCCAGCGCCTGAGCCGCCCGCGCCCCCGCGATCGAGTTGTGATCGGTGACGACGACGCGATCGATCCCCTTGCGCCGGCACGCCTCCACCAAATCGCGCGGGCGCGTCAGCGAATCCTTCGAGGCATTGGTATGACAGTGAAATTCAACACGTAACATATCCCTCATTTTACCGCACCGAGTCAGTGGCGATTTGAGAGGTTTTGGAATAAAATTCAAACCTATGGGCGATACTCCGATCTATAAAAGACCGTGGTTTTTTATCTTTGTATGGTTGTTTATCCTCGTAATAGCCTATCTGTGGGAGATCGTTCGAGCGGGGGGATTTCAATTCAACCAGGTGCGAATCCTGATCGATGCTTTTTGTTTATTTCCCATCCTTTTATTCATGTGGATGGCGTTCTTCTCGCAATTCGTCCTACCGCTAACCAAAACCGGCGACCGTTGGAGAATTTTCACCCGCGTGCTTAGCCGTCTCGTCGGGGGCAAAGGACCAGCCATATTTATCAAAAATGGCAAACAGGAAAAAGAAGCGGGGGAGGAAGAGCGGAAAGGCAAAGGAGTTCTGTGGCTCGATTCAGCCAGCGCGGCGGTCACTCGAACCGCAACAAAGATCCAACGGACGCTGGGACCGGGTTTTCACTTCATCGGCAAAAAAGAAACCATTGCCGGCACAGTAGATTTACATATTCAAAATCATGCGGTAGGACCTAACGCTCAGGAAAAACCGTTCGCCGAGAAATCAGAAGCGCAATCGGATGAGGAATATAAACAGATCCAAGACCGGCGCATGCAAGTCAGCGCATTGACGCGAGATGGGATCGAGATTGTCCCAAATATTTCGGTGACCTTCCGCATCGACACAGGCTTTCCGGAGGAAGGACAACCCGGCTCGCGATTCGGGTATCGCACCGGCGTGACCCCAAAAGATAAGAAAAATGAAAAAGCGGATCAGGAAGCCATTCGCAAGGCGATCATGGGCGAGAGTATTAACCCAAATTACAACCCGGAATCGCCCCGGTACCGCGTGGCGTGGAATCAACTGCCTGCCGTGCTCGCAGTGGATATATGGCGCGAGTATGCCTCCAAGTTCACATTGAATCAGTTCTTCGAACCGCGCGTCGAGATGCCGCCGCCTTATGAAGCGCCCATCATGCCCACAGAAGAAGAAATTGACCCGCTCACACGGGCGATTCAAATGAAAAGCCGACGCGAATCATTCCAAATCGCGCTGGCGCGAATTTTGCGCGCGGCAAACCGGGGTATTGCAAAGCTGATATCCATGGTGGAAAAACAGCCGTCAATTCCGCCGAAAAAACAACCGCCTGTCACTCCTCCCCAACCGCCCTCGCAGGAAAAGAAAGCGACCCAGAAAACTGCCTTACAGGCGATCAATGAAATGGTCAAGGCGCGGTTGACGCAGGAATTTGTAGAATTCTTCGATCAACATGGCGTTTGGATCGAAGGTCACCCCCCGGAGTTGAGTCGGGAATTTAAACGACTGCAGGAGCGCGGGTTGAAAGTGATCAGCGTCAGCATCAGCAATCCTAGGTTAAACGACGCTGTGGATCAAACCATCATCGGCAAATGGCAGGCTGACTGGCTAAAATACGCAAAAGGGGAGCAAAAACGAATCAACAGGAAGCGCGAACTTCACGAATCAGCCGCGCAAGACCGGGCGATCCAGGACTATGGAAAATGGCTCAGCGAGGGAATCATGCAGGCGCCTCCCCCTGATATGAAAAATACGCTAAAAACCCTGCTGAAACGCACGCGCTCCATGATCATTCGATCGGATGGCATACGCCGAAAAATGGAAACCGAGTTACTGTATCTCGAAGACATCCTGCGTTGGATCGAGGTCAACGGGCGATGAACGAAATAAACGCGCCTGAATCCGCCTTGCGAAGCGAATATCGACTCTTCCGCGAGGGATTGACCCGGCTTGCCAATGCGTTCCTGAACCGGTTCTTCGCGCTCTCGTCCCGCGCCGCCAGTCGGCGTTTCTGGGCATTCGTGTTTTTATTCTTCTTCAGCGGGTTTTCACTCAGTCTCTTCAATTACTCCCTAATCGAATGGTGGGCGCGCCTCCAGGATGTATTAATTTATACGCTCAACTCCACATATCGAGCAACCTATATCGGAAACCCTTTCGGAAATCTGTTGTTGTTTTTAATTCAAGTGCTCATCGATCCTCGCAACCTCCGCTTGATTCCTCTCCTGCTTGCTCCGTATTTTATATCTATTCAAATTGCCGCCATCTACCTGGCAGATATTTTCAATCTGGACGTTGTTTCGGTTGCGCGTCGGCATATCCGCGAAGTTGCGCTGGGCGGCAGTGACGAGACGATTCGATTCAAAGGCGGCGCAATCGCCGATGAGAGCATAAAATCAGCCAATTTTCTCATTGGGGGACCGGGCAAGGTGGTGGTGGAGTTGGATACGGTTGTCGTGTTCGAACTCCCCGACGGCACGCCGCGCGTGATCGGACCGACCGGCAAAGAGAAAAAGAGCCAGGCGAATATCGAAGGGTTTGAACGTTTCAGGGAGGCTTTCAACCTGCGCGAGCATTTTGTCGAGTTCCGTGATATGGGCGAAAAATATAAATCGGTGGCGAGCCGAAGTAAAGACGGAATTCCCATTTCGGCGACGGACGTTCGAATTGCCTTTAGCGTCGATCGCGCGGAGGAGGACAGCAGAGACAAAGCCGATCTGCCATACTCATATACAGACGAGGCAGTGAATACCCTCGTATATAAAGCCACTTCCAAGGTAACGAACGATGTTGACCGACCGTCCGTTTTCGAGCCAGATTGGGTGAAAAATATGACCAGCCTGATTCATAGCGAGTTAGGCAAATTCATGGCGCAACGAAACCTGACCGAGTATCTGGCGAATTTCGGCATCCCTGAAGTGGACCTGGCAACAAAACGCGAAGAGGCAATCTCGCAACTTATGCGGGGTTTAACGCCAAGAGGAGAATCCCCGCCGGAGGCCGGCTCATTGCCCGAAGCGCCCACGTTCGTTCCACGACCAAAGATCACACGATTATTCACGGAACTGGAAAATGAATTTGCCACCCTTGCGAAACGGCGCGGCGTCAAACTGCACTGGATCGGCGTCGGCACCTGGGCGTCGCAAGTTGAAAAGGTTATCAGAGAGCACATC
This sequence comes from Candidatus Defluviilinea gracilis, assembly GCF_057138825.1. Classification (NCBI taxonomy): domain Bacteria; kingdom Bacillati; phylum Chloroflexota; class Anaerolineae; order Anaerolineales; family Candidatus Villigracilaceae; genus Candidatus Defluviilinea; species Candidatus Defluviilinea gracilis. The sequence continues at coordinate 45,664 of NZ_DBNHEF010000032.1, read as the reverse complement.
GACGCTTGGAAAATATTCATCGAGTCCAACGGACTAGACTCAACCAAATCGCTCGAAGGATTGAGCCGCGAAACATCGTCGGATAAAGTAGCAGGGTTGATCCAAGAGATCCCGATCGCTTCGTGCGAGCAGGCGATGGGCAAAACCCGCGCGTCAAACCCGGTCATGTTCATTGTATTGAAAGATTATCGCAAGTTTTTAATTCAAGCCAGCGAAACCTGGATCAACAAAGGCGAAACGCCGCCCAACTCGATTGTCGAAGCGATACAGCACTTGAATCGTTTTATTTTCCGCGTTAGAGACGATCCTCCCCCGCCGCCCGATGATGGCAATCAGGGAGACGACCCTCCCCCGCCGCCCGATGATGGCAATCAGGGAGACGACCCTCCCCCGTCGCCCGATGATGGCAATCAGGGAGACGACCCTCTCCCGCTGGGATGAGCAATCAATAACTCGCCTTAAGCGGAACGCCCCGAAGGTTTTCGTGAATCAGGTTGGGGTTTTGCCCAAGCCTTCAGAACGGCGCGTACTTTCAGTCAATCAAAGGACAAACATCATGGAAGAAAAAAAATATTCAGCCAACGTAAGCCGAGCCCACCGGGCGGGTTTGCCCATCGTCGCGCTCGAGTCGACGGTGATCACACACGGCTTGCCGAGTCCGCAAAATTTGGAACTCGCGCAAGATATGGAAACCGCCGTGCAGGAGGAAGGCGCCACGCCAGCCACAATCGCGTTTTTGGACGGCGAATTGCATATTGGTTTGAGTAGCGCTGAACTGAAAAGACTCGCCGACGAGAAAGACACCTACAAAGTGGGTCCGCGCGATTTTGCGACGGTGATCACAGAAGAGGCTTGCGGAGGCACAACCGTCGCCGGGACGATGCTCGCATGTAAACACGCGGGGATCAAAGTCTTCGCCACCGGCGGAATCGGAGGCGTGCACCGCGAATCCTCTTTCGACATTTCAGCTGATCTGCAAGCGTTGGCGACCATCCCCATGATCGTTGTCTGCGCGGGAGCAAAAGCGATCCTTGATCTGCCTGCCACATTGGAATATCTGGAAACGAACGGGGTGCCGGTCGTTGGCTACGGAACGGATGACTTCCCCGCGTTCTACTCGCGCGAAAGCGGGCTGGACGTTAGCGCGCAGGTTGACACGCCGGAAGATGTGATCGAGTTTGCGAAGGCGCATTGGAACGCGGGTATGACGAGCGCGGTTCTGGTGGCGAATCCGATTCCGAAGGCGGAGGCAATTTCCAAGTCCGAGATGGAACCGTTGATCGAGAAGGCATCCAAAGAAGCGCAGGAAAAAGGCATCCACGGGAAGGAAGTTACACCGTTTCTCCTTAAGCGCATCAATGAGTTGACGAAAGGGAAATCAATGAAAGCAAATTTGGCGTTGCTGTTGAACAACGCTAGGCTGGCGGCGCACATCGCCCGCGCGTGGCGCGCGAGCGAGCGGCGGAAAGTGGCGTGATGACGGCAATTACTCGATACAATCACCGAGAGGAATTTTTACCGATCGAAGCGCGAGGTATAATCTTTACAGGTAAGTAATCGTCGAGGAAACGAAGTATGGCGATGTTCTTTGAATGGGATGAAGAGAAAGCCAAAATTAATATCAAGAAACATACGGTCAGTTTTGAGGAAGCGAAATCTGTTTTTGGAGACCCTCTTTCGATTACCTATGAAGAACAAACCAAATAAATCAAAAAAAATCGGCGAGATGCGCGGGGAATATGATTTCACCGGCGGAGTCCGCGGTAAGCACGCGGAAGCGTACCGCCAGGGGCATTCCGTTGTCATTCACAAAGAAGATGGAACAACCATCGTCCAGAATTTCAAGCTGGAGGAAGGGGCAATCCTTCTTGAGCCTGATGTGCGCGAATATTTCCCCGATGCAGAATCGGTGAATAAAGCATTGCGGACCTTGATCGCCATTGCGCCGAAAAAGCGCGGCGCTCTACGCGCATCCCGTAAAATCACCGCATCGTCTCGCCCTTGACAATTTAGAACAAGTGTTCTAAACTCGACCCAATTGTCACCCATTCGACAAAGGAGGTCGAGATGACTACGTATCGAAGAAATTCAGGGGATGGACTGCGCGCCTTGTTCCGCGATCTCACGCACGGACGGCGCTTCAACCGCGGCGCGGCTTGGGGGATGATCATCCTCGTGGCTCTGCTCGCTTTCGAGGTTTCCAACTTCAACGCCACACGCTTCGCCCTACGGGATATTCTGGGCGACCTTTCCTTCGGCGGCTTGCAATGGGCGACTATTCTCGCCATCGCATTCTGCGGCATCGACTTTGCCGGCATCGCCCGCGTCTTCACGCCGGAACAAGGAGCCGACGAACCGAAAGAAGTGTATTACCTCTTCGGCGCGTGGCTGTTGGCGGCTGGCTTCAACGCGATTCTCACATGGTGGGGCGTGTCGGTTGCCATCGTCAATCACACCAGCGCGTCGGGCGGAGCGGTCATCAGCAACGAGACCATGACGAAAGTTGTGCCGATCTTCGTCGCCGCGATGATCCTGCTCATCCGCGTGTTGATCATCGGTTCATTCTCGCTCGCCGGAGACCGCATGTTCACCACCGCCGAGCGCTCAGCCTCGGAACGAAACAACTACGCGCGACCCGCCCAACAGCAAACCTATCGCCCGGCGAATCAGGGACAACCGATTCTTCGCCCCGCGTCCAGTTTGAACCGCCCGGTGCAGACCACGCAAAATCAATCCTATCGTCCCGCGCCGAAACCCGCGCAACAAACTTCATTCATGCGGGCTGAGCCGACGTATCACTCGGTCAATGAGCCTTCCAACGACCGCAATTACAACGCTTAACTCTCGACCTCACTCAAGGCGAGGCAATGACAACTGAATAATCCGAACTCATTTCGAGCTCGGGTCCCTACTCAAAATTAAAGGAACCCACTATGCCCCGCGCTCGCTCACAACCATACGACGACCGGCAAACAGCCGCGGCAGATCACGATGCCGGCGGCTGTTTGTCTTTTTATGCCTTGCCGCCTCTCGCGGTGATTCTGATCGCGTGCCTGCTTGCCGCGCTCGCGTCGAACATGCCGATTCAAACCTCCGCTTCGCCCATCGTTCAGCCTGTTTCAATCGCGTCGACCTTTTCAACCTCTTCAAGCGGACTCTCCCCCATCTTCACGCGGGAAGTCCAATACTGGGGCAACAACATCGTCCGCTGGGCAAACGCTTCTTCCCTTGACCCCAATCTGGTCGCCACCGTGATGCAGATCGAATCGTGCGGCGACCCAAACGCGCTCTCGCGTTCCGGCGCGATGGGACTCTTCCAAGTGATGCCGTTCCACTTCCACTACGGCGAAAACGGATTCGACACCGAGACCAACGCCCTGCGCGGACTCGAATACCTCGCGCGTTCGCTTCAAACCGCCAACGGCGATCCGCGCCTTGCGCTGGCTGGCTACAATGGAGGCATCGGCGTGATCCATCGCGGCGAGTGGACGTGGCATGCCGAGACGCAGAGATATGTCCGCTATGGCGGACCAATTTACACCGATGCGCGAAGCGGGTTTTCATCCAGCTTAACGCTCGATGAGTGGTATCAAAATTATGGAGCGGGGTTATGCCGCCAAGCCGCGCAGAGATTAGGAATTGACAACTAGCCGACGAAGAGACCAGAAGACCAAGCGACTACATCACCGGCAACCAAATTGCAAATGCCGTGCCTTGCCCGTCTTTTGAATTGACTTCGATCCTGCCCCCGTGACGTTCGACGATCCAATTGGCGATGGAAAGCCCAAGCCCAAAGCCGGTGCTCCTGCCGCGCGTGCGCGATTTTTCGGCGCGATAGAAACGCTCGAAGATGTGAGGTAAGTCCTCCGCTGGAATGCCCGGGCCCGTGTCGCGGCAGATGATGCGCGCCTGATCTTTTATTTTTTCGAGGCTGATGAAGACCTCGCCCCCGGTTGGCGTGTATTGAATCGCGTTCGCCACAAGGTTGATGAAGACTTGTTTCAGCCGGTCGCGGTCGCCTTTGACGATGACTTGATCAATCTCATTGAGATGCAAACGGACTTTGTTGCCAGCCAGCACACTCATTTCTTGAAAGACCTCGGTGACGAGCAAATCGAGTTCGACTGGCTTTTCGACGAGCGCGAGCTTGCCCGACTCAGCCTGTGCCAGCAAAAGCAAACCGCCCACAAGGCGAGAGAGGCGACCTGCTTCCTGGTCTATGCTGGTCAGCGATTCTTCGTCGAGGCTTTTCATGCGGCGCATCAAATCCGCGTTACCTTTGATGACCGTAAGCGGCGTGCGGAGTTCGTGACTCACATCTGCCAGCAGGCGTTGTTGCGAGGTGAACAACACCTCGATACGTTCGAGCGTTTGATTGAACGAATCCACCAGCCCCCCGATTTCATCAGGGGGACCATCATACGGGATGCGGCGCGAGAGATCGTCGGCGCGGTTGATCTGTTCTGCCGCCAGCGTTATAGATTTCAAAGGGCGAAGGGTTTCTCCAAGCGTCAACCAGGCGACATTTGCCGAAATCAGAACCGCAACGATCCAGATCACTCCGAGGATTTTTTCCAACCCTATACGCGCCGCATCGACCACATCCAGACTCACGGCAAGTTGAAGTGTGCCTATACGGCGTTCATTCAGTTCGAGCGGAACACTAACCACGCGCAAGTGAACCATCCCTGCCTGCACATACCGATAGCTCGGGGTTTCGATGCGCAAACCGGCGGGGTAAAACGGGCGTTGGTCAGTGAATCCTTCCAATGTACGCAAGCCGGTCTGCGCGGCGCCGCCAAGGTCCCACATCTGCACGTAGACATCCGAACGCAGTTCAACCGATTCGAGTTTGCCTTCGAGCTCGTCCAGGTCGCCGACGTTGATTCCGCTGACGATTAAATCTACCGCGTTCTCCAGCGTACGATCGACCTGGTCGACCAGAACGGCTTTAAAAACAAAAATCACCGTTGCGCCAAAGACAAGCAAAATCCCGCCTGTAACGATCGCATATAACAAGGTCAGGCGAAGGCGGAGAGACATTTCGATTTACGATTTACGATTTTGGATTGACGGTTGAAGATCTGCAAACTTGCTCATTTGCCTACTTGCTCATTTGCTCATTTGCTCACTTGCTTATTTGCCCATTTGCATCACGGATTTTCCCGCATTACATACCCCACCCCGCGCACAGTATGGATGAGACGGACTTCCCCATCACTCTCCAACTTCTGTCGCAGGTAACGGATGTACACTTCCAGCACATTGCTCTCACCGCCGAAGTCATAACCCCACACGCGATCGAAGATCACTTCGCGCGTCAACACTTGTTTCGGGTGGCGCAGGAACAATTCAAGCAGTTCGTATTCTTTCGCCGTCAACGAGATCGTACGATTTCCGCGCGAGGCTTGGCGCGTGCCGGTATCGAGCGAAAGATCGGCGAACTTCAGCACAGGGATTCGCTCCGGCTGCGTTCGGCGCAACAATGCCCGCACACGCGCAAGGAGTTCATCCAAATTGAACGGCTTGACCATGTAATCATCCGCGCCCGCGTCCAAGCCTTGAATGCGATCCTGCACGGTATCTTTCGCCGTCAACATCAAAATCGGGATCGAACCGCCCGTGCGCAAACGATGGCACACTTCCAGCCCATCCATGCCGGGCAACATCCAATCGAGGATCACAAGATCGGGCGTGTGGTCGCGCGCAAGGATCAGCCCCATCCGCCCATCGGTCGCTGAGTCCACTGTGTAGCCTTCATACGCGAGTCCGCGTTGAAGCAATTTGAGAATCTGCTGGTCGTCTTCGATGATCAGAATTCGTTCATTCATGACGATACTCCTAAACAGAATATACCATAATTTGACATGCGGATTCAATCCACGCTTCGCCCTCGACGGGAAATTTGATTCGCCCGCGCGAACTTCACCAACGCTTCGGCATTTCTCTTCCAAGCCATTGACAACACAATCTCGACGCGTATAATCGTGCCAACAAGACAGCGTGAAGACAAGTACTCATCGAACCGTTCAGAGAGCCGTCGGGTCTCGATATGGCGAAGAACTCGCCTACTCGACCAACAGTGCAAGACGGTCGGGCAGATGACGAAATCCACTTCACCACGTTGTTCTCGCAGGGATTTATTGTAGTGACGACTTCAGTCGTCATCAGAGCGACTAAAGTCGCTACTACGATCAATCGTAAGAGAATCGGTCTCCGCCCGTTATCGCGGATCCAAGACCCCCACCCTCCTCCCCAAATTCGAAATTTGAATTTGGGATGGCAGAAAAACTCCCCTTCGAATTTGGGGGAGGCGCCAACGGCGGAGGGGGAAGGTAAAAGCAGGTGGCACCACGAAACGCCCCTTCGTCCTGCACATGGACGGGGGCGTATTTTATTCTCTGCACTCGGAGGTGCAACATGTTAGACCTGAATTTGATCCGCGAAAAACCAGACGTTATCCGCGCGGCGTTGAAGAACCGCCAAATGGATTCATCGTCCATCGAGGAGATTCTTCAACTCGATGAAAAACGCCGCGCCCTGCTCACCGAAGTGGAGCAGTTAAAGGCTGAGCGCAACACCGTCTCGAAAGAGATCGGCAAAATGAAAGACGCGGCGGAACGCGAAAAGAAAATTGTTGCGATGCGCGAGGTGGGCGACAAAATCGCCGCGCTCGACAAGGAGGTGGCAGAGGTCGAAGGGGAGTTAACGCGGCTAACGAGCGCCCTGCCCAACGTCCCGGATGAACGGACGCCGATAGGCGCATCCGAAGAAGAAAACGTGGTCCTCCGCACAGTTGGTCAACTCCCCGAATTTGATTTCGAGCCGAAAGCGCACTGGGATTTGGGTCCCGCGCTCGGCGTCATTGACTTTGAACGCGGCACGAAGATCACGGGTTCGCGCTTTTATGTGTTGAGCGGCGCGGGCGCGCGATTGCAACGCGCGTTGATCGCGTTCATGTTGGATTTGCACATTCGGCAAGGCTACACCGAAAAATATTTGCCGTTCATGGTGAAAACGGAAACCGTGTTTGGCGCGGGTCAACTGCCGAAGTTCGCCGACAATTTATACAAAGACCACGAAGAGGATTTGTATTTTGTGCCGACCGCCGAAGTTCCGTTGACGGGCATGCACATGGATGAGATTCTCGATGAGGCGCAATTGCCGTTGCTGTACACGGGATACACGCCATGTTTCCGCCGCGAGAAAATGAGCGCGGGACGCGATGTGCGCGGTATCAAACGCGGACATCAATTCGATAAAGTGGAAATGTATATGTACGCCAAACCCGAAAAGTCGGATGCGTTGCTTGAAAAAATGCGTGAGGACGCCGAAGCGACTTGCGCCGCGTTGGGACTCACCTATCGCGTCAAACAACTCTGCACAGGCGATCTGGGATTCGGTTCGGCGATCACGTACGACATCGAAGTCTGGGCGGCGGGATGCAATGAGTGGCTGGAAGTGTCATCGGTCTCGAATGTGCGCGACTTTCAGGCGCGACGCGCGAATATAAAGTATCGTCCCGCCGATGGCGGCAAAGCGCGTTTGCTCCACACATTGAACGGATCGGGTCTCGGTCTGCCGCGCACGATGATCGCCGTGATGGAAAACAACCAGCAAGCCGACGGTTCGATCCGCATCCCTGAAGTTCTGCGCCCGTGGATGGGCGGCGTGGATGTGATCGAATAATTTTGTAGGGGCGGGGCGACCCCGCCCCTACTGGAATGAATATGCTTCCTCCCGAATTAGTCTCTTTCTTTCAAGTCGCATGGATTTTTATTGTTGACTGGCTAACACTTGCCGTCTTAATAATCGGGCTGCTAGGCTTGATCATTCCGATCTTCCCGGGCATCACCGTGATGTGGCTCGCCACTCTGGTGTATGCGCTCCTACAAAGCGTGGCGCAACGCATGACGTTTTGGGATTGGGTCTTGTTCGCCGTCATCACCCTCCTGATGATCGCAGGCAACATCGTGGACAACATTATCATCGCCCGTAAAATGCGCGACAAGTTCGTGCCGTGGAGTTCGATCCTGCTGGCGTTCGCGGCAAGTCTCGTCGCAAGTTTGTTCCTCACCCCCATCGTTGGTCTGGCAAGCGCTCCGCTCGCGTTGTTCGGCTTGGAATATTACAGACTGCGCGATAAAACGGCCGCCATCGAATCGACCAAAGCGTACATGGTCGGCTGGGGCTGGTCGTTCGCCGCTCGCTTCGGAATCGGAGTTTTGATTCTTGGTTTATGGATGCTGTGGGCTTGGGTGTGAAAACAAACCATCGCCTCAGATTTCACGGATTGTCGCGGATTTCCATATGGGATTTACGAAGTTGAACCTGCTGCGCCGTAGTTGCACTGCGGCGGCGGCAGTACAACTGCCCGCCAACTGCGTAAGTTCTGCCATATTCATGATCAGCGCTTCACGAAAGTTCAGGCGACAGCTCGATTGGCTTGGCGCATCGCGCCGCCTGCCTCGACGCAGCGCAACCGCGTCGAGAACTATTTTCATAGTCCACTGATTATCGCTTTGCTTCCTGCGCGGTTTGAAGCGCGATCTCTTTGAACTTCGCCCCTGCCGCGTTGTCGTCCAAGCCGATGAAGATTAACCCGTCGTCAGACGCGTCGGTAAACCTGCCGCTGACGTTGAGTCCCGAATCGGGAATCATGTTTGCAAACGACGATTCGGCATAATCCTGGATCGTCACATCGTTCAACTGGGCAGACGAGGCGGAAGTTTGGGTCTTGGTCCCGCTTGTCGCCCACACCAGCCAGCGCGGAGTGACGACCGCGCCCGCGTAGACCACCTCCGCCCCGCCGAACAATCCCTTTTTGATCTTTTCTGAATCCGTTTGAACGCACATCAACGCATCGGATAAAATTTCGCCGAGGTTGTATTTCTCGATGTGTCCGTTAATTGCCTGCAATAACTCGGGGCGCAGGTTTTCGAATCCCAACTCTTTTGTTGTTCGTTTCCAATCAGACATCTTATCCACTCAACTCAACTTTCGCGCGCAGAAGAGCCGTCAACAACTTGACGGAATTCTGCACATCGTTATAGTCCACCATTTCGGATGGCGAATGAACATAACGCACAGGGATGGAGAGACAACCCGCAGGCACGCCCGCGCGCGTGAGTTGCATGGCGCGCGCGTCGGTCGAACCGAATAATAGGACTTCGCGCTGATATGGGATCTTGCTTTTCTCCGCCGTGCGGATCATCCACTTCACCACGCGCGGATCAGCGATCATGCCCCCGTCTTGAAATTTGACGCATGGACCCTTGCCCAACTTCATTTCCATTTTGAGCGCGTTGGGCGTGTCCGCCGCGGCAGTGACATCCACCGCGATGCCGAGGTCGGGGTCAATGCCGAATGCGGATGTCCCCGCCCCGCGCGTGCCAACTTCCTCTTGCGTGGTGAACACGAAATACACATCATGCGGCGTGGACTTTAACGCTCGCAGCGTCTCAATCGCAACCAACACGCCCACGCGATCATCCATGGATTTAGCAACGAGACGATCTCCCATCTCGACAAACGAACGGTCAAACGCGGCGACATCGCCGACTTTCACGGGACAATCTTTTTTGCTTGTCGCGCCCACGTCAATATAGATTTTATCCAGCGGGGGGACTTCGTTCATTTTGTCAAAACGATCGAACCCGATGACGCCTGCCGTGCCATTCAAAAAGCGGACTCGCCCTCCCAGCACATACCGCCCAAACACCCCGCCGATGTTCGAAAAGCGCGCGAAGCCGTTCTCATCAATGTGACTCACCATCAGCCCGATCTCGTCCATGTGCGCGGCGATCATGATTTTCTTTGTGTCTTTGGTGTATTTCGACGGGCGTTTCCGCGCGATGAGGTTGCCAAGCGCGTCCACCTTGATCTCGTCGGCGAGCGGCTTCACTTCCGCGCGCACCAACTTGCGGATATTCTCTTCGTAACCCGATGGTCCGAAGATTTCGGTGAGTTGTTTGAGGAGAGGTTTCATGGAGAGTTCCTTGGGGAGGGAATTGAGTTATTGGTAATTGGTAATTAGAGATTGGAGACTGGAGACTTGTCCTGAGCGAAGTTGAAGGATTCGAGAATTAGAGAATTAGTTGAGCGGCACGGTTTCGCCGACTTTGAAAACTTTGTCTTTGTCGCGGGTGATGAGGTGGACTGTGCCGCGACCCATCACTTTCCATTCGCCGCCCTGAGCGGAGGTCGAAGACCGCAGTCGAAGGGCGCCGACGAGGGCGGTGTTTTCATCCACGCCGAGCATGCGCTCGCCTTTCTTGAGTCCCTTTCGCAAGGCAAAGATCATTGGCTTGAACACGAGCGGCATCTCATCGAAATGCGGAAGAATGAACTGCGCGGGGATGACGCCAAACCCATCCACGTTTTGAGCTAATCGAAAACTCGGCACGCGCTTCGAGAGGATCATCGCTCCCGCCGAACAGCCCGCGTAGACCGCTCCCTTGCTCCACGCTTTTTTCATGGACGCCCATGCGCGCGAGCCTTGCATGGTTTGAAACAAGTAAAGCGGATTGCCGCCAGAGAAATAAATGAAATCCGCGTTTTCCAATGCCGAGTCAAATTGCGGATCGTTCGCGGACTCTTTGTCAATGATGCGGAGAGCCTGCGCATCCGCGCCGAGTTTTTGGAAGTGTTCCATTCCCATGCGCGACCAGCGGTTGACGCTCTCGTCGCCTTCCTGCCCTGCCGCGGTGGGAAGACAAACGACGCGCGGTGTTTTCGAGTTGACGCTAGACAGCAGATAGCGATCCACCTCTTCCATCACAGGCAGATATTCACCAGCGCCGACGAGGGCGATGAGTCCGTTCATGGGCGCTCTTTGGGTGGTAGACACGGAGACAAGTAAACACGTAAACAAGGAAACACGTAAACACGGCGTTGCAAAACGCAACACATCTTTTGCCTTGTGTACCTGTTTACGTGTGTACCTGTATACATTTTGCGTTCACCTTTTCCCAATCAGATCCACCGTAATCTTCTTCAATGCCGTGTGCAACAACGCCAGAGTGTTCTTCCAATCGTCCACGCGCGAGAGGCTGACGGGCGAATGAGTGTAGCGATGCGGCACAGAAACGGAAACTGTCGGGATTCCCGCGAGCGCGCGCTGGATCGCGGCGGAGTCTGTGCCGCCTCCTCCGGGCTGGCGGAGTTGATATGGAATCTTTGCAGACGCCGCGACCGTTTGAAGAAAGCGAACCAGCCGAGGGTCGTGAAGAGTCGAACCGTCCGCAACATAAATCGCGGGACCGAGTCCGAGTTTGGTGTTGTAGGTCGTGTTTTCGTTCCCGTCAAAATTGGGCAGATCGTTCGCAGGCGTCGAGTCAATTGCAATCGCAAGATCGGGATTGAAATATTGCGCCGTGACTTTCGCGCCGCGCAGACCGATCTCCTCTTGCACCGTGAATGCCGCGCACAGATCAATGTTCGACGGCGCGTGTTTGAACAACTCGATCAATGTGGCAACGCCGATGCGGTTATCAAGCGCCTTCGCCATGATCGAAGGACCCACGCGGCGAAACTTCGTCGCAAAGCCCGCGCGATCGCCAACCTTCGCTTTGCCCGCGAGTCCGAGATCAATGCGCAGCGCGTCGATGGGAACTTTGCGCGTGCGCTCACCCGACTCCATCAAATGGATGGGCTTGCCGCCGATCACGCCGGGCGCGCGCTCTTTGCCGACATACACCTGCTTGCCCACAAGATGCCGCGGATCGATGCCGCCAATCTCTTCAAAACGATAGATGCCTTCGCCATCCTCAGCGACGATCATCAAGCCGACCTCGTCCATGTGCGCGTCGAGCATGACTTTCACACGCTTCGCTCCCCGCCCCAACCTGGTCGCAAGGACGCTGCCTAGCGCGTCCACTCGAACATCGTCCGCGTAGTCTTTTATCTCATCGAGGACGATCTTGCGCACTTCGCTTTCATCGCCAGAGACCGCGATGACGTTGCAAAGTTTTTCGAGCAGTTTGAAGGGAGGGGTTGGGGAGGTTGGCATTGGGATTCAGAGGATTAGAGGAGTGGAGAATTAGATGATTAGATGATTAGAGAAATGATTATTAGTTGCGGGAGCAGTTGAACTGCTCCCGCCTCATATTTAATCGTCCCAAGTTATTGTTTCTACAAAATTTTCTTCAAGCGAAGAAATAAATTCGGCGAGCAAGCGCCCCGCGCGTTGGATGTCTTTGACGGCGACAGACTCCACAGGCGTGTGCATGTAACGGATGGGGAACTCGACCAGCGCGGTGGGAATCCCTTCGGCGGTGACTTGCATCGGGTAGGCATCAGTGCCTGAGTGACCGGCGGTAACATCGAAAAACCATGGGATCTCGAGTCGCTCGGCGAGTTCTTTGAGTTTCTTGTGCAAGAACGGGTGTATGTTCGGTCCGAGACACAAGCCCACACCTTTGCCCATCGTGTGAGTCTGCCAACCGTTCGCTCCGGGTCCTTTGGCGAATGTGCCGTCCACAGCAATCGCAATTTGCGGTCGAATCTCAAACGCAGACGTGTACGCGCCGAGATAACTCGTCTCTTCCTGCACGGTTGCCACTGCCCACACATCCCACACGTGCGGCTTCGATTGCAACTCCTCCAGGCAGACTGTCAACGCGGCGACGGAGGCGCGATTGTCAACTGTGTGCCCTGAGAGGATGTCGCCAGCGAGTTCCATCGGTTCATTCGCGAAGGAGACCAGGTCGCCCACTTTGACTTTTCTCTCCACCTCGCGCGGAGTCAAACCCGTGTCCACGAGCAGGTAGCCGATCTCGAGCGCGCCGTCGCCAGCGGATTCGGGGAGCAATCTCGAAGGGGGCATCGCGATGACCGCAGGCAAGTCAGCCCCACTCGAGGCGTGAATCGTTACTTCCGCGCCCGGTAACACATGCACATCGATCCCGCCCACGTTGGTGATGCGGAGGAATCCATCCACGATGTGACTCACCCTCATGCCGATCGCGTCCATGTGTGTGGCGATCATGATCGAGGGATGTTTCTTGCCTGAACCGCGTTTGAGTCCATGCAGTGAGCCGACGCGGCTGAGGCGCGTTTCGTCCACGAGCGGGCGCCACTTTTCTTCGATGAGTTTCGCAACAGGAGTCTCATTGCCTGAGATTCCCGAAGAGGAGATTAATGTTTTTAGGAATGGAAGAATATCGGTCATGGCGTTGGGAAGGGAGTCAATGAAGGCGTGGATGTGTTCGTTGGCGTGGACTGTGTCGGTGATGGAGTAAATGTGAACGTGTCTGTGCTTGTAGCAATGAATGTGGAAGTAAACGTGAATGTGACGCTTGGGGTAGGCGACGGCGTGCGGGATGAAGTAAGCGTGAACGATGGCGTGAGGCTAGCGGGCTGGAACGGTGTGAATGACAATGTAGGGGTGACTGTGGAGGTTGGCGTGCCTGTCGGTGTTGGGGTGTCTGTGACTGTCGGTGAAATTATATTTGGCGCTGTGGTAGTGGCAGGCGTAATTTGAAGCGTGCCCGTTGCGGTTAGGTTATTAGCGGCTGTAGAACTGATGGTCGGCGTCAGCGTGATGCTCGAATTGGGCGCCGCCAGCATGGCAATCCACCCTACGCAATAACATGGAAGCGTGGCAAGCGTGATGATGATCAGAGTCAAACGGCGCTGGGCGATCTTGTCGGAGGCTTCGAACATGGTGGTTCGATTATAATCTATCATCATAAGGCAAATTACTCACTTTAGCCACAGAGATCGCAGAGTTCTTTGAGAAAAAATTTTAATAACTCAATGGTCTCTGTGTTCTCTGCGACAAAGAAACTTCGTCAACAATGATCCCCCTCCATCTCCGCATCTCAGGTTTTCTTTCTTATCGCGATCCCGTTGAATTGGATTTCAACTCGTTCGATCTTGCGTGCATCTCCGGGCACAACGGCGCGGGGAAGTCGTCGCTGTTGGATGCAATCACGTGGAGTCTGTTCGGCGAGGCGCGCGGCAAAAGCAGTGACGTGATCAACCTGCACGCGGATGTGAAAGCCGCCGAGGTGATCCTCACGTTCAAGCATGAAGACAACACCTATCGCGTGCAACGGTCGTTGCCGAGAGGAAAGAGTACGGTATTGGAGTTTCAGATACTGGACGATGGACGATGGACGATAGACCAAGAAGGGAAGTCAAATGTCAAAGGTCAATCGTCCATGGTCAACGGGACATGGAAACCTCTCACCGAAAAGACAACGCGCGACACGCAGGCGCGGATCGAACAGACGCTGCGGTTGGATTACGAGACGTTCGTCAACGCGTCATTTTTTTTGCAGGGGAAGGCGGATCAGTTCACGCAACAGAACGCGAGCAAACGCAAGGAAGTGCTGAGCAACATCCTTGGGCTTGAAATTTGGGATGAATATAAAAATCGCGCCGCCGAGAAACGCAAGGCAATTGAATCGGAGGTCGAAATCATTGACGGACGTGTGGCGGAGATCGACGCGGAACTCGCCGAAGAGGAGGCGCGAAAGATTCGGCTGGGGGAACTTCAATCGTCGCTGAAACAATTGTCGGCGGCGAGGGAGGCGCAAGAATCCGTGATGCAAAATCTAAAACGGAACGCGGCGCTGGTGGAGGAGCAACGCAAGATGACCTCCACGCTCGCGGCGGGACTCGAACGCTCACGCGCGGCTCTCGCATCGTTGGAGAGTCGACTCGCTGAGAAAGAATCGGATCGCGCCTCGTATGCCGACCTTGTGAATCGCGCAAAGGAAATCGAAGCGGAATATAAGGCGTGGCAAAAAGCGCGGAAAGAATTAGAGAATTGGGAGAAGACTGCGGCAGAGTTTCACGATCATCAAAAAGAGCGCGCGCCGTTGCAGGAAAGAATTTCGGTCGAAAAGGCGAAGTTGGAGGAGGAGCGACGGTCGTTGGCGGTGGAGGAAGAGGAGATCGGTAATCAGTTATCAGTGAACAGTGAGTTGAAAAGCGGGATCGAGAAAACTCAAAAACTGTTGGGCGAATCGGAGGCAAAGGTCAATGAACGCGCCAAGATTGAAAGCGAACGCAACGCGGGACGCGAGAGGCAAGCCGCGTTGAAAGTGGAAAACGATTCGCTCAAAGCGGACATGAATACGTTGAAAGATCGAATCGAAACGCTCAAATCGGCAGACGGCGCGACTTGCCCTTTATGCGGGCAGGAGTTGAGCAAGGAACATCGCAAGTCCACGCTTAAGCAGTTGGAAGAAGACGGCAAACAAAAAGGTGACGCGTATCGCGCGAATCAAAAAGAAGCGGCTGACCTTGCCGAACAAATTACCAATTACGAATTACAAATTACTTCCCTTGGCTCCGCCGAAAACGAGCGCGTGAAATATGCAAGCGAAATCTCGCAACTCACTGAGCGATTGGAACGGTTGCAATCGTTGGCAAAAGATTGGGAATCCACTGGCAGGAAGCGGTTGAAGGATGTGGAGAAAGCATTGGATGGCGGCAAGTTCGCGGTGGATGAACAAAAGCAACTCGCCAAACTGGATAAGGAATTAGCCAAACTTGGCTACGACGCGTCGGCGCACGATGAAGCGCGAGGAAAAGAACGAGAATTAAGAGAAGTGGAGAATGAATATCGCGAACTCGGCTCGGCGAAGGAAGTGAACAGGCAGATCGAGGGTGAGATTGCGAATCTGAATGAGGAAAGTAGAAAGTGGAGAGATGAAGTTGAGGAGGGGCAAAAGCAATACGATGCTGCATCGTTGGCTTTGAAAGAGGCGGAAGCGGGCGCGCCGAATCTCGATGAAGCGGAGCGCGAGTTGTTCCGATTACGTGAAGAGGAAAACCGCGCGCGGGGCGAACTCGGCGGGGCGCAACAACGCGTGGATGTGTTGAAGAGTCAACGCGCGCGCAAAGCGAACTATGAAAAAGAGCGCGAAGAATTCCAAAAGCAGATCGCGCGGCATCGGACGCTCGAACAAGCCTTCGGCAAGAACGGAGTCCCCGCCTTGTTGATCGAGCAGGCATTGCCGCAGATCGAAGAGAAGGCAAACGAGTTGCTAGATCGTCTATCCGATGGGAACATGTCCATTCGGTTTGTGACGCAGTCGGAATACAAAGATAAGAAGCGCGAGGATTTGAGGGAAACGCTCGATATTCAGATCAGCGATGCGGCGGGCATCCGCAGTTATGAGATGTACTCGGGCGGCGAGGCGTTCCGCGTCAACTTTGCGATTCGGCTCGCGCTGTCGGAAATCCTTGCCCAGCGGAAGGGCGCGCGCTTGCAAACGCTGGTCATTGACGAGGGCTTCGGCTCGCAAGACACGCTGGGACGTCAGCGGTTGGTCGAGGCGATCAATCTGGTGAAGAATGATTTTGCCAAGATTCTCGTCATCACACATCTCGAAGAATTGAAGGACGCGTTTCCGACGAGAATCGAGGTCGAGAAGACCGAACGAGGTTCGACGTTACAAATTATTTAACCGCCCGCTATGATCTATCTTGTCCTTTCATCAGTTTTTTGCATCGGGGGAATTGTCGTAGTCTATTGGCTGCACAGCCATTCCCGCATTGACATCATCGTCAAACCCGCGTCGCCTCCGCAAAACGCGCCGCTCATTTCGATCTGCATTCCCGCGCGGAACGAGGAGCAGAATATCCGGGTGTGCGTCGAATCGGCGCTCATGCAGAATTATCCAAACTTCGAGATTATCGTTCTGGATGATCGCTCTACCGACGCGACTCCTCGCATTTTGGCGGAACTCGCCACCCTCGATTCACGCCTCCACCCCATCAGCGGGTCGGACCTCCCTTCGGGCTGGGTCGGCAAACCTCACGCCTTGCACCAAGCCTCCACGTCGGCGCGAGGCGAGTGGCTATGCTTCGTAGACGCGGACACTTTTCTTTCGCCGCAAGCGCTCTCCTCCTGCTACGTCAAAGCGATGGAGGTTCAAGCGGATTTGTTTACCACGCTTCACCGTCAGATCATGGGATCGTTTTGGGAGAAAGCCGTTATGCCCATTGTGGTCACCGCGCTGTCGGTCGGTTTTAATCCGCGCAAAGTAAACGACCCGACTTACAAAGACGCCATCGCCAGCGGACAATTCATCCTCATCCGCCGCGAGGTCTACGAGAAAATCGGCGGGCATGCCAGCGTGCGCGACCAGATCGTCGAAGATCAAGCTCTGGCGGAGCGCGTCAAGTGGAGCGGGGATCGTCTCGCGCTTGCCGACGGGACTGCGCTCATTAGCACACGAATGTACACATCGTTAAGTTCCATGTGGGAAGGCTGGACAAAGAATATGTACCTCGGGCTTCGCGGTCAACCTGTCTTGATGTGGCTCGGAGTCATTGGAGCGTCGCTGGCGTTGATGGCGGCGTTACTCCTACCGATCTGGCTGGGATTGGGGTTGCTATGGATGATTAACGGCGGCGGATTGATCGCGCTGATCGTTCTCACCGAAGCGCTGACCCTTTGGGGTGCGATTCTGATCGCGCGCGGATGGGCGGCGAGTCAAATGGGAATTTCTCCGCTCTATTCGCTCTCCACACCTCTTGGCGCGGGCATCTTCGCCGCGATGATGATCGCATCCGCATGGCTGACGCTTTCGGGCAAAGGCGTCAGTTGGCGCGGAAGGCATTATGCCCAACTCAAATAATTCAACGAAAAGGAATCTAAAATGAAAAAAAAGTCGATCGTGCTGTTCAGTATTTTTCTGTTGGTTGCCGCCTGCGCGCCTAAGGAGGGGATTGAGATTCGCGACGCGTGGATAAGGTCCGCCCCACAGGGCGGAAACAGCGCGTTGTATTTTGTGATCCACAATTATTCGGCGGACGATGAACTGGTCGGCGTTTCGACGGAGATCGCGGCGGCGGTGGAGATCCACGAGACGAGCATGGCGGGCGATGTGATGCAGATGCGGATGGTCGAGTCGGTGCCGCTGGTTTCGGGCGAGGATGTGGAGTTTGCGTCGGGCGGCTTGCATGTGATGTTGGTGGGTCTCAAGGAAGAGGCGAAAGTAGGAGATATGGTGGAGGTCGTTTTGCACTTCAAGAACAGCGAGGATATTGTTCTACACGTCCCCGTGCAAGAAGGGGCAGATGAGCATGGCGGGCATGATGGTTGAAACTCCGAAGGAGTGAAATGATGGTAGAGCACAAAATAGGCGGTCTAACCCCGAAGGGGTGTCATGGGTTTTTCGTGAAGGTATGTCATCCCTTCGGGATTTGATGGCGACTCGGGTCATGTTCAACAATCCTGCCATCCCTTCGGGATTGAACTCACGTCATTTCGAGGAACATTTTTTCATACACCGTCGTCCTTCTGGACAAGGAGACAAAATGAAAAAGTTAATTCTTATCGTACTCGCTTTTATTCTAGTGGCTTGCTCGGCTGGCGGGAGCGAACTCTCGCGCAACCAGCAAAAATGGGAGGATGCCAACATCACGCATTATCGTTTCGAGTTGAACATCAGCTGTTTCTGCGCGTTCCGCGACCAGATGCCGTTGACTGTTGAAGTGAAAGACGGTCAGATCGTTCACATGGCGACCGCGGACGGAACTCTCGTGCTTGACACCGATCCGAATTATGCGTTCTTCGCGCCTCACGCGACGATAGACCTGCTCTTTGCAGAGATCGACGCGGCAATCAAAGAAGGCGCGGACTCGGTCAACGTGACGTATGATGCGACGTACGGCTTCCCTGCGGAGGTGGCTATTGATATCAGTCAGCAAATCGCTGATGAGGAAATGTATTACAGCATCTCAGGTTTCGAGGCGTTGCCGTAACGGTTGGATAAACAATCGCCAGCGTTAGAGGACGCTGGCTACACAGATCGGATGGGGCGGCGAAAAGGAATCAGGAAACTGAATCAGCCGTCCCGTCGAGAAGGAAGCGACAAAAAATCCCCGATGAATTTTCGGGGATTTTTTGTTATCCCATTTCGATCGTTCAGCAGTTCAACTGCTGAACGATCATGGTTATATTTCTCCGAGCAAAACTTGATCCGTTCCCCGATCCACTTCCCACGGGTAGACGATGTAGGCGTCGGTGACGGCGGCGTAGTAATCGGGGCGATTGTTGCCGAACAGGTTTCGATACGGGTTGAAATGCAGGACGCACGTTTCGGGGAAGCCGCCCGCGGCAGAGACGCGATTCTTGACCGCGGTGATGGTGCGACCCGATCCCCAGATGTCGTCCACGATGAGAGTTGGGCGACCGCGCATTTTTTCGTCAGCGGGGAATTGGATGAACTCGGGCCACGCCATGATGGATTTTTCTTTGGCGAGTTGCGCGGGGAAGTCCACCGCCGCGGTGAGGACGTGCGTGATGTCCATCGCTTCGGCAAGCATGCCCGCAGGGACGATGCCGCCGCGCGTGATGATGACCATCGCGGTGAATTCGCGTTTGAATTGCGGGATGAGATGGTCAATGAGACGATCCACTTCATCCCATGAAATTAATTCGCGTCGAGGTTCGGGTTGCATATTTTTATTTTCGCCCTGAGCAGAGTGACGAGTGGCGCAAAGCGCCACGAGGAACGAAGTCGAAGGGCACGTGTGATTCCAACTTTCAATTGTTGATGTATGCGCTTCGACTGCGTTCGACCAAAAAACATGGTCTCACTCCGCTCAGCGCGGAAACTAGCCCAAAACAGCCGCAAGAGGCGCGGGCGCGGCGACATGAATATCCTGCCCAGCAACTTGCGCTTTCTCGGCTTCGCGCGCCCAGAGATAGAGGCAGGTGTGATACGCGGCGTTTGTATATGAAGTGATGACGCTTGCGATCATCACGAGCGCAAAGAAGATGAACACGCCGACAGCGATTGCCACAATTGAAACAACGCCGAAACCGCCAGTCGCGTACACTGCTCCGCCGCCGATGGCGAGCGCGATGATGAATCCGCCGAAGCCGAGGAGGAAGCCGATCAGTCCCGTCACCCAGCGGATGCCGACGAAGCCGATGCCGATCAACAATAAGTTTTGTTTGGTGATGTTCCAGATGCGTTGTAAACCGTTCTTCAAGTTCAGATCGTCAATGACCATCGCGGGCAAAACGAGATACGACGTTTCGAGCCACAACGCTTCCAACACGCCGCCGAGCGAACGCAAGAGTCCAGTGGCGAGGCTGGCAAATAAATTATTGCGCCCTCGGTTGTTGCGCGTGGCGTTGCGGAACCACGTCACGAGTGTGGACACCAGCGCGAGCGAGAGAATGTCGAAGAAGTCGCGGCGCACAATTGCCCACGCATGATCCATGCGACCGTCGCCTTCGGCGAGATAGCCGTAGATCAAGTACACGGTCATCGCCGAGAAAATATATGTGATGACGTATTGTACAAAGATCATCAACAAGCCGAGAATGCCTATGATAATCTGCCCGAATTGCGAATCGCCGAGCAGGAACGCCACGCCGATGATGGGGATGATACCGATGACCGAAACGATCATCCCAACGATCAACGCGTAAATTGACGGCTTCAATAAATCTTTATCTTTGAACGCCATCGCCCAGGCTTGTTTGAGAAACGACCAACCACGTGAAAATGCTTGCATTATGTCTCCTCTAAACCTCGTTGGTCGAGTAGCCGCGCTTTTGTTCTTCGCGGCGTACCGAGACCAACAAGTCACAAAATTATTCTTGCTAGCATGGTGGTCTCGATACGCCCTTCGTCTTCGCTACGCTTCGCTACGCTTCGCTCAGGGCTACTCGACCACCGAATTTAAATTGATTATAGCAAACTAATCGGATCAACTTCTATGCGCCAACCGTCGAGTTTTACGTCGCGCAACAATTCTTTTGGATTCGATCCGCGCAGGATGATCTGCCACCTATACAACCCCGCCACTTTGGAAAAGAAACACGGGACGGGTCCAATGACGTTAGACGATGGACGATGGACGATGGACAACTTCTCCGCAACACGTTTCGCTTCTTTCTCAGCCGACGCTTGGTCGTCGCTCCTGAATTCGAGTCGCACCAGACGCGCGAACGGAGGATAGCCTAGCCGCTTGCGATTCTCCAACTCGTGCTGATAAAAGCCGTCCACGTCATGCCCCGCCGCAGACTGGATGACTTGATTCGCAGGGTCAAACGTTTGCAAGACAACTTTCCCGCCGCGTTCACCGCGACCCGCGCGCCCTGCCACTTGAGTCAACACTTGAAAGACTCGTTCCGCCGCGAACGGATCAGGCAGATGCAGACCCACATCCGCAAGCACGATGCCGACAAGAGTGACCATCGGCAAGTCCAATCCTTTGGCGAGCATTTGCGTGCCGACCAACACATCCGCTTTGTGATTCGCAAAGTGTGTGAGGATCATTTCGTGCGCGTCTTTTTGGCGTGTCGTGTCCCAGTCCCAGCGCAGAGTCCGTGCTTTGGGGAACAACGCGTTGACTTCCGCTTCAACCTTTTCACTGCCGAGCCCAAACTCGCGGATCTGTTTCCCTCCACACTGCGGACAAGTCTTCGGCTTGCCGCGTTCGTATCCGCAGTGGTGACAGAGCAATCGTTCTTTATCTTCCGTGTGAAATGTCAGCGGCGTGTCGCAGTTGGGACACTTCAACACATGTCCGCAATCGCGGCAGAATACGTACGTTGAAGTCCCGCGTCGGTTGAGGAAGAGGATCGCCTGTTCGCCGCGCTGAAGCGTGGACTCAAGTTCACGAAGCAGAAGCCGACTGAAGATCCCGCGTTGACCCGCTTTCAATTCGTCGCGCATGTCCACGATGTGGACGGGAGGCAATCCTGATTCGACGATGCGTTTGGGTAAATCCAATTTATGAAGTTGATTCGTTTCGGATTTGAATCGCTGTTCAATTGTCGGCGTGGCAGAGCCTAGCACACACACCGCGCCGCAGAGACGCGCGTACGTCTGCGCCACGTCCACCGCGTGATAGAACGGCGGCTCGGCTTGATGGAACGACGAGTCGTGACATTCATCCGCAACGATGAGACCGATGTTCGGCAGAGGCGCGAAGAGCGCGCTTCTCGCGCCGATGATGACCTTGAGCTTGCCCGCGCGCGCGCGACGCCACGTGTCATATCGCTCGCCCTCCGAAAGTTTCGAATGGACAAGCCCCACTTGCCCAGGGAATCGATTCAAGAATCGTCGCACGGTCTGCGGTGTGAGCGCGATCTCAGGCACAAGCACGATCACTTGTCCTCCGCGCTTCACCACGTCTTCAGCGGCGCGTAAATAAATTTCTGTTTTACCTGAACCTGTGACGCCATGTAAAAGAAATACTTCGTATTGCGTACTGCGTATTGCTTTTGTGATTTCGTTGAGTGAAGAGCTCTGCTCAGGTGTAAGTTCAATTACTTGTGTACTTGTTTCCTTGTTTACCTGTTTACCTGTTTTCTCCAACGGATCACGAAACACTTCGCTCTCGAACAATCGAATCAAGCCGCGCTCTTCGAGTTCTTGCAAGTCGGCGAGATTGCATCCGCTTTCGGCGTACACCCACGAGACGTTGATCGCGTCGGGTTGCTGGATCAAGAATCGCAACGCGGACTGCCTACGCGCGAGCGTCTGCTTCATCCCCAGAGTCGGCATCTCAACTTCCGCTTCTTCTGGTGTGACTGCAAGCTGGGCAACGCGAATGAACTTTGATCTCACCCTCGGCGGCGGCAACACAGACCGCGCCGACAACACGCCTTTTCTCACGAGAAATCCCGCCGTCTTGCGCCAGTCCACTTTGGAGAAGTGAGTGTCAATTTGACGTCCGCGCAATGAGCCTCTAACTCGCAACAGATTCAACAACCGATCTTCAATTGTCAATCGTTGAGTCTTCGGGCTAATCCCACTCCCCTCGGGTAATCGTAAATCGTTAATCGACAATCGTAAATCGTAAAGCGTATCCACTTGTTGACTTAACCCCACTGGCAAAAACAATCCCACCACCGCCGCCAACGGCGCGAGTGTGGACTCTGCCATCGCCTCCGCCAACGCGATCTGCGCTTGAGTCAAAACTGGCTCAGGGTCAACGAGTTCGATGACCTCTTTCACATCGCGCACAGACGGCTGGTCAATGAAGCGGAAGACAACTCCCTGCACGGTCTGTTTGCCAAATGGGACGATGACCAAATGCCCAACTCCCACCATCCCCACGAGGGATTGGGGTACGACATAATCGAACACTCCCGCAATGGCTGGCACGTTGATGACGATTTGAACGAAGGAGGTCATTGACATGATTTTATCTTGAAATTTCAGGAGTCTTGCGGGAAGAAGGGTTTGGCTGTATGCTCAGTACTAGGCAAAGACTATGCGTATCAAGCACTTTGAAGCAACAGACACAGCAATAGTGGAATTGTCCAAAAATCCATCTGTTGAGACTTGGGAATTAAACGAAAATCTCTACATTGATCTTGACGATCAAGGGTTTATTGTCAGCATTACCATCGAACACGCTGACAAGTTTGCGGAAATGGATGAATTGCTTTATCAACACATTCCTGCAAGTTCTCCAATGGTAAAATAAATTCATGCTTACGAAATCTACGGTTGCCACAAAAAGAAAATACAATGTTTTGGACGTAAAATCTGCCAAGAAGGTTGCTACTTTTTGGCTTGAACGAGCAAAATTAGAAAAAGCAATTGATTTTGGTTTACCAGAGGTTGACGATCGTTATCACATTTGGCGCGTACCGCTTGTGGGGAAAACATCAAATGACCGAATTGGCGAAGTGGTAATTGACGCCTATACTTCTTTAATCGTTGAAGACAAATCCACAAACACAGAAGTTCTTGAATCACGTCTACTCGGACGAAACGGTCATAAAAAAACTAAATCAAAGAAACAAAATGGTAGCTACGTTTTGTCATCTCTGAGAAATACAATCGCACAGGGCGACAGCGAAGAGTTATTGCAAGAACTTCCAGCAGGCAGCGTTAACTTAATTTTCACTTCGCCGCCTTATTACAATGCCCGTCCAGAATACACCGACTATGTTACTTACGAAGAATATCTTCTAAAAATCCGAAAGGTCATTCAAAACGCGCATCGGGTTTTGGCAGAAGGATGTTTCTTTGTAATGAACATTTCCCCCGTGCTTGTACGTCGAGCAAGCCGCAATGAAGCCTCGCGCAGAATTGCGGTGCCTTTTGATATGCACAGATTATTCATCGACGAAGGCTATGACTTTATTGACGATATCGTTTGGGAAAAACCAGAAGGCGCGGGCTGGGCAACAGGTCGCGGCAGGAGATTTGCAGCGGATAGAAATCCATTGCAATACAAACCTGTTCCCGTCACAGAATACATTTTGGTATACCGAAAGCATACCGAAAAACTAATTGATTGGAATATCCGCGCTCATCCAGACAAAGAAACTGTGAAAGCGTCAAAAGTTGGCGATGGTTATGATCGCACTAATATTTGGAAGATCACTCCCGCTCATGATCACAGACACCCTGCCATTTTTCCCGTCGAATTGGCAGAAAGGGTAATCAAATATTATTCATTCAAAGGCGACGTCGTACTTGACCCGTTTGCTGGAATTGGCACAGTCGGAAAAGCCGCCGTCAAACTTCACCGACGATTTGTATTACTTGAACAAAATCCAAAATATATTTCAATTATTCAAGAAGAAGCAAAATCTTGGCTTGGTAAAGAAGCAAAGCAAATTCATACGATCAACTGCGCACCAATTGACTCTGGCAATATGTTATTTTGAGGGTTTACATGCCTAAAAACAAAAAACCGCTAAATGCCCTAACTGACTTAATCTCGCCTGCTGATTTAGACTTACTATCAGCAAGCGGAAGTCAACTTGTTGAGCAAATAGGCTTGGACGTTGTTCGCGGTGTTGTGCTAGATATTCTCACAGGTAAGAACTTGCGAGATTCAACCGAAGCGTTGACGCGGCGCAGAATCGCCACATTGAATTTAGCAACAATGGAATTATTTATTAGAGGTTCGGCAAACTCCAAAGACTTTATCAATCAGCTTCCGAAAATCGCTACTGACATTCTTTCTAAAGGGAATTTATCCAAAGCCGAAAGATGGCTGGCTCAATGGATTCTTGGGTTGACGGATAAAGCATTTCAAAATGTTTTGAGGGATGATCCCGAGGCAATTGCAGAATACAGGGATAGATATATTCAGATTTGCGACGAAGTTATCGGCACAAGAAAAACAGAGAAGGGATCACTGCGTGGCGAAATTACAATCAATGGAAATCAAAAAGCTCAAATCAATTGGCTTTGGATGACCTACCTTCTGAATACCATCGGAGCGCAAACACTTGCAATTCGCGGGTCAGAAAAATCTGCTTATGGCAAACTATTTGAGAAATTGGTACTTGGCTCTCTTCTTCATATTTTAGGCTTCAAACACACTACGCCTCCCCCACAAGAGTACGAAAAAGTATTTTGGCTTTCTTCAAGAAATGAAAAACGAGAAAGTGACGCAACGTTGCTCTACGAATTAGGTAAAGGCGTACGATTTGACATTGGCTTCATTGGGAGAGGAAATCCTGAAATCTCTTTAGACAAGGTAACACGCTTTGAAAGAGAAATTTCATTGGGTCGCTCAAAATTTTTTATGGCAACTATCATTCTTGTTGACCGCATCGGAGCAAACAGCAGAATAGAACGCATGGCTGAAGAGGTGCAAGGGACAATCATTCAGATGAGTGCGGGCTATTGGCCCAAGCAAGTTGCCCAAGTATTAAACAAAACTATTGGATTCAGACACGATCTACTTCGTATGAACGACAATGAAGTGGAGAAACATCTGCGCAAAGCAATTCGAAAAGTTCCACTGGAACAGTTTATAGGATTATCAAAAAATTTTGGGGGACAATTTATAAAAGAAGAGCAAGAACAATACAACTTATTTGATGAAAATTCAGATTACGAATGATAATCCATCAAATTGTTTGTCGTCTCGCTAACAACCGCTCTCGAATCCCTGATTGATTGAAGCGTTCTTCATTTTGTTTCCGCACTTCTAGGGCAAATTTTTCGCGGCGTTTGAGATACTCCTGAACTTTGCTTTTCTGATGCAGGTAATAACCGATCACAGAGTACACATCTGCCAAGGGGACAACGGGATACTGAACCGCGATCTCTTCGGCGGTCAAGCCTTCGAGAAACGCGGCAACGATTGTATCCAGTGTCACGCGCGTTTTGCTGACGCGGATCACGCCGTCTTTATCAACTTTCAATGGGATGGTTCCAGTAAATGTTGCGGTTGCCATTTCGACTCGTCTTTCTTCGTTTGCAAGTATAGCACAGAGAGTTATCCCTTCAAAACCACCCCCGCCCCATACCCCACAACGGACGTGAAATCTCCCGTCACATCGCCTGAGGTGGCGTGACGTAAAATTTGCACTTTGTTCGCGCCCAACTCGCGCGATGCCCACAACGCGGCGGCGACGGCGGCATGTCCGCAGGCGAAGGCTTTGCCTGTGTGTTCCGCTTCAAAAATGGATTCGGGGTCGAACGACTCGAACCGCTTGAGCATTTCGGCGTCGAGCATGTTCGCGGTGGTTTGGTCGTAAAAGTGGGAGAGGTCGGTGGAGGCGACGAGCAGAGCGTTTTTGTTTCTCAAAACTTGTGCAAGCGCAAGACCGAGTTTCTTTGCCACATCTACTTCTTGCGCGCGGATCATGATGGGCAAGAGTTTGAATTCACCTGTCAATGCACGTTGTAAAAATGGAAGTTCAATTTCAAGCGAATGTTCTTTATCGGCGCGAATTGGAGTGATGGGAATATCGAGATGCGAAGATAACTCCGCCAGCGCGGATTTATCCACTTCAATATTTCCAAGCGGAGTACCATACGCGTCGTGGGTGGTTGTGAGCAATGGATAATTTGATAAGTTATGGAATGGAGAAATGACCACAACTAAATCGAATTGCAAATTTCGAACTGTTGCGAATCCAAACCCAGCCACCGCGCCCGAATAGCGATGCCCCGCGTGCGGCGCGATGACTGCCACCACCTCCCCATTCAACTCAGGCAATTGCGCGTTATTCAAATATTCATCAACGACACGAGCCAAATTCTTTGCATTCCCCTCATACCAAGTCCCAGCGATCGGAGACGGGCGAACATCAAGCATAAAAAGATTGTAGCACTTTTTGAGTCGCGCGAAAAGCGAGCGGCGGCAAATTAGTTTTATCGAACCACTCAACCGCATCCGCGTCGTCGTCGGGTTTCATGTCGCCGCCGAGAACTTCGGCAACATACACGATGACAAAGTCCGCGCCGCGCGGATGCTCGCGCCCCGACACGATGTCGAACACGCGCGTCACGCGCACGCGCAAGCCTGTCTCTTCCAAACATTCACGCGCCGCCGCTTCGGCTGGGTCTTCGCCGCCGTCCACAAACCCTGCGGGCAGAGTCCACAGTCCGCGATGCGGTTCGTTGACGCGCCGCACCAACAGCACGCGCCCATCATCCACGATCAACGCCGCCGCGGCGACCTTCGGGTCTACATAATGAATCCACCCGCATTGCGGGCAAACGGGGCGCACACGTCCAAACTTTTCGACGGGCATCACCGACGCGCCACAACGCGGGCAGAAATTGAATTCGGAGGTTGACATAAAAAATCGGACAGCAAGCTGTCCAACTCCATATTTACTTCCAACGATTGGACGCGCTTCGACGTAATAACGCCATCAAGGATGCGCTCAGGATTGCGATCACTGCAAACGCGGATTGCCACATGGATGGAATGATCGGCGCGGGACGCGTCGGTTCATTCGCGACTTGAGGCTGATCCACATCCCCAGCATTCTCTGCCTCTCCGATCTTTGTCATCGGGGTTTCCGCCACGCGCGCAGAATCTTCCAATGAAGGCATCATGGTTGGCAGAGGCGCAAGATCGGATGAAGATTGAAGAGGAGCTTCCGTCGCGGCTGGGGCTTCGGTCGCTGGCGCTTCGGTCGCGGCGGCTTCAGCAAACACGGGCGCTTCTGTCGCGGCGGCGGGTGCGGCGGAAAAAATTTCTGGCGCGCCGCCTCCCGTTCCAAATGGGGAAATCTGCGCGAGTTGTGGAGCGAATGTGTTGATTCCAAATGTGAAGAAGAACAATAATGTGGCAACGACTGTCGCGAATCGAAACGCGGGATACGAACGCGGAAGCGGCGGATTCAATCCCACCATTTTGCGCGTGAGCGTGAAGTTGCGAGGAGCGCGTCGCTTGGGGAGTTGGCGGAGAAGGGTTCGGGCGGCGCGTAAATCGTCGAGGGTTGAGGCAAGTCCCCCGTCGGATTTGAGGCGTGATTCCAGTCGCGCTGAATCGGATGGAGTCAGTTGTCCATCTAAATAAGAAGAGAGGAGTTCGAGATCGCGGTCATTCATTGTGCAACACCGCTTTCAAGACGATACGATGCGGGCAAAAGTTCCGCGAAGCCTTGCAGGCACTCACGTAATCTTAAGCGTGCGCGGGCGAGGCGACTCTTGATGGTGCCGAGCGGCACGCGAACGGTGGCGGCGACTTCGGTGTAGTCCATGCCTTGAATGTCTGCCATTACGACGACAGTTTTGAATTCGAGCGGGAGGTTATCGAGGCAGTGCTGGATCGCGTGTTCGACTTCGTCGGCTTCGGCTTGCTGTGCGGGAGTCATGTTCGGGTCGGCGAGCCAGCGCGGGGAATCCATTTCGTCGCCGTCGTTGGTGTCGGGTTCGAGCGGAGTTGTGGGTCGGCGTTTTTGTCGGCGCAGTTCGTCGTAGCACGCGTTGGTGACGGTGCGCATGAGCCACGCTTTGAACGATCCGCCGCGAAACGATGCGATGCTTTTGAACGCGGAGATGAACGCCTCTTGCGAGGCGTCGGCGGCTTGGTCTTCGTCGCCGAGGATGCGGAGGGCGGTGTTGAACACGCTGTCTTGATAATGCAAGATGAGCGTGTTGAAGGCGTCGAGGTTTCCGCCTTGCGCGTCGGTGATGAGGGCTTGTTCGTTCATACGATTTACGATTTCAGATTGACGATTTACGATTAGCGTCGAGATTATTTTATCATTTCGGGACGGGAAAGAAGAAAGAGGAAAGTGGAAAGTAGGGGTAGACCTACGTGTCCGCCCTTTTTGTTTTCATAAAAAGATAAATCCCCCGCCACACTACCATCCCCAACGCGGATGTGGCGGCGAGGACGTTTGCAAAAACGGGAATCACCATCGAGCCGAGGATGTTGGCGCGCGAGAGAGCCGCGAGCGGCGCGGCGAAGATCATCGCCAGCGCGGGTCGCCACAGTTGTTTGGGGTTGGATGTGATCTCTGGTTGGTATAGTCCAAGCAGCGGGGCGATGATGAACCACGCAACGGTGAGCGGAACATAACTCAACAGAAAACGCGGCAGGATGGATGCGTCTGTCTCGCCGTGAAAGGCAAATCCCGCAAACGTGACCAGCGCAATGGCGACAGCGTCGCTAATGAACAACATCTTTTTTGACATTAACTTCCTCCGAGTAAAAATACAACAACCGCTATTCCACAGGCAATCACTCCCAAAATCGCCGCAAAGAGCAAGACAACATTCTTGCCGCTTCCATCGTCTCTAGCGAACGGATCATTCCCAATCGCGGATTCATAAGGCATGTTGCTTCCCGAATCGCGTGGCATGGTGGCTTCGATGCGATCCACCGCGTCTTTTGCTTCTTTTAATCCGACACCATATTCTTCGCGGTAGATCTTTACCGCTTCGATCTTCTTCCCTTTGCCGAGCAATGACCGAATCTTACTTTCAAGCACGGGATTGTCGAAGTTGCGCGAATCGGAGGGAGGTCTTGCCGCTTCCATCCGTGCCATTTGTTCCACCGCTTGTTTTGCCTCCGCAAGGCTGACGCCCGTCGCTTCGCGGTAGACTTGGATCGCCATGAGAATCTGGCTGGCGTCGATCAGTTCGTGGATCTTTTGCGCTTGGTGAGGTTGTAGGTTTGGCATGGTGAACTCCTTTTATAAACTGATGTTACGCACCGTCCCGCAGGTTTTCTCGCAGAACTCCATTGATTCAACCAATCCTACGGGACGTTCTGCGTAAGGTAAGCTATAAACATGCTCTCCTATTTTTAACGAAAAACCTTTTTCAACACAAAGGACACCAAGATCACGAAGGAAATCTTTGTGAAATTCACACTTTTCCACTTTGTGTACTTTGTGTCCTTCGTGTTTAAGCTCTTTGCTATTCTTCCTTCCTCAACGCGGGGAACAACAGCACCTCGCGGATGGAATGTTTGTCGAGCAGCAACATGGCGAGACGATCCACGCCCATGCCAAATCCGCCGTTGGGAGGCATACCGTAGCGCATGGCGCGGAGGTAATCCTCATCGAGCGGATGTTTCTCGTCGTCGCCCTCCGCGTAATCGCGTCCCATTTCGACGAAGCGTTGTTCCTGATCGAGCGGATCGTTCAACTCGGTGAAGGCGTTGCACAACTCGAAACCCGCGACGTATCCCTCGAACCGCTCGACAGTCAGCGCATCGCCAGGGATGGACTTCGCCAGCGGGGAAATATCGCGCGGATAGTTGTACAAGAACGTCGGCTGGATTAACGTGGGTTCGAGGAAATCGCTGAGCAGGAAGTCGATCAACTTGCCGCGCGTCGCTTTCGGATCGGGAGTCTTGTTCGGGTGCTTCGCTTTGATCGCCTTGAACAACTCCTCAGCGGATTTATGCTCGGCAATGTCTATGCCGCTGGTTTGTTTAATGCCCTCGCGCATTTCGAGTCGTTTCCATGGCGGGGTTAAATCAATTTCATTTTCTTTGTACTTGATCTTCATCGTGCCAAGGACTTGCTGAGCCGTGAACGAAACCATTTGCTCGGTCAGTTCCATCACTTGCAGATAGTCCGCGTATGCCCAATAGAATTCGAGTTGCGTAAATTCGGGGTTGTGCTTGAACGAGACTCCTTCGTTGCGGAAGTCGCGCCCGATCTCGTAGACTTTTTCCAAGTTGCCGACGAGCAGTCGTTTCAAATATAACTCGAACGAGATGCGTAGATACATATCTTGTTCGAGTTCGTTGTGATGTGTCACGAACGGACGCGCCGCCGCTCCGCCGTACAACGGTTGGAGGATTGGAGTCTCGACTTCGAGAAAACCTTTGCCATCCAAAAATTCGCGCAACGACTTAATGATCGCCGCGCGTTTGCGGAACGTCTCGCGGACATCGGGATTCACCGCCAGGTCTGCGTAACGTTGTCGCGCGCGCAATTCGGGATGCTCCAACGCGGCATGACGGACAACGGTCCCATCTTCGAGAGTCTCGTCCTTTGCGGCGGGTAACGGACTCACCGCTTTGGCGAGCAAATGAAAATCGTGGACGTGAAGCGTGACCTCTCCGCTTTTTGTGCGGAACATCACCCCCTCCGCTTGAACGAAGTCGCCGAGGTCGAACATCTTGTTGAAAAGGTCGAGTCGCTCTTTGCCCACTTCGTTTGCGCGGAGGAATAACTGCACTTTGCCCGCGCCGTCCTCGATGTGCGCGAACGAAATTTTGCCCATCGTCCGCATCGCGCGGATGCGACCCGCGAGCACGGCTCGGACTTCCTTGCCATCTTTTTCAGCAGATTCAAATTCGGCAATCGCTTCCGCGCTGAGGTGCGTCCGCTTGGCGCGCGTGGGGAACGGCTCCAAGCCCTCAGCGCGTAGCTCCTCAAGTTTCTGCAAACGGACTTTTTCGAGTTGGGTATATTCGGTCATAATGATTCCTGATTTTACACCACGCGCGAGTCGATCAAATTCTCTGCCACGGATTTCGCGGATTATCACTGATTTATTAATAAAATCCGCGTAAATTCGTGAAATCCGTGGCTAAGGTTTTCGCGGTCAATAAATAAAAAAAACCCCGCGAAAGACGCGGGGCATTGTGTTTCTGTCGCTCCTGAGTCTATCCGACTTTCAGGATTTTAACATTATATGTGCCGCCGGGCGTTTCGACTTTGACAATATCGCCCACCTTGCGATTCAAGATGGCTTTCCCGATGGGCGACTCGTTCGAGATCTTCCCCTCGCGCGGGTTGGCTTCCGCCGCGCCGACGATGGCAAACGTCTCCGCCTCGAAGTTGCCCTCTTTGATCGTCACCTTCGAACCGAGGTGCACCACGTCGCCTTTTTTCTTGCCGTTATCCTCGATGATCTTGGCGGTGGCGAGCAACAAATCGAGTTCCTGAATGCGCCCTTCCACGAAAGCCTGCTCGTTCTTGGCGGCTTCGTATTCGGCATTTTCAATGAGTTCCCCACCTTCCATGGCTTCGTGCAGACGATTGGCGACTTCCTGCCGTTTGGCGGTTCGCAAATAATCCAATTCGTCTTGAAGCTTCTGGTAACCTTCTTTAGTTAAGAAATTGTTGTTAGGCATCTTTAATTCCTGCTATTATGAATTTTGTCCCGCATCGCGGGACAAAGCAAGGGAGAGCCGATTCAGTTGGTGTTTCCCAAAAAGCGGGCATACTATATCATGGTTTTTTAGGCAATACAAGTACGTCGCAACGGTCTAATCATATTGCAATAAACGGATTCCCTGCCGCTCAGCCCAGTAATTTCGGATGGATTTGGTCACGTTTTCGGGGGTATCGAACTGGTCTCCGAGCGCGGGAAATTGGGATGTATAAGCGAGCGACGCTTCGATCCAACGGGTGAGGCTGGGTTCAGTTATCCTGACAGTTTCCTCGACCATCCCAGCCGCTTTTGCCTCCAGTTCGTGTGGTTTGTAGCACCAGTATGGAACGTCAATGTCATAACGGAGGGGTTTGCCCAAAAGTTCCGCGGCTTGCCGCACGAGCACGTGGTCGACGTGCGAGCCAAGCCCAAGTTGGCAGACCAGCACATCGTCGGGGTTGAGGCGGGCGGAAATGGCAGAGGCGATCTGCGCGGGGTAATCCGCATCCGCTGGGTGAATCGCGCCGAAGATTTCAGAGGGGTAAAGCCAATCCCCATTTTTGTCGCGGCGGTAGATGCAATCGAGAAAATCGAAGTGGATCGCCTTCGCGCCGACGATGGAGGCGGCGAGCGTATCTTCCATCCGCCGCTTGCGGACAGTTTCTTCCGCGGAGGAGAATCCCCAAATTTGGTGAAGCCTTTGCGCGAATTGAGAATACTCGGTGAGGCGCGGGTCGCCGCACATGATCGTCCAGATTTCAACTGGGACGCCTGCTTGAGTTTGTTCGTAGATCAAACCGCCCGCGGAAAAGACGGCGTCGTCAAGGTGAGGGGAAAGGT
Organism: Candidatus Defluviilinea gracilis; assembly: GCF_057138825.1. NCBI lineage: Bacteria > Bacillati > Chloroflexota > Anaerolineae > Anaerolineales > Candidatus Villigracilaceae > Candidatus Defluviilinea > Candidatus Defluviilinea gracilis. The sequence continues at coordinate 12,551 of NZ_DBNHEF010000032.1, read as the reverse complement.
ATATCCATCGCATAATTCAATTTTAACAGTCCCGCAGGTTTTTAGGGAGGTGTTGTCGCGCGCGGTGAAACCTGGGGGACGGCCTGCCCGATAAATTTAAGATGCGAGTGCAATGTCTGTTGAAGTTAGTTCAAGTACACTACCCCCATGCAAGAGAGACGCAAACAACCGCGCAAGAATTTGATGTCGTATTCGCAGGTCTTCGATCTATACGAAGGCAGGCTCATCGGCTACCTCGGCGACCTGAACCTGCTGGGGGCAATGGTGATCGGCGACGAGCCAATGCCGCTGGACACAAAATTGACCGCCTCGATCCAACTACCCGAATTGCCGAATGTCTCTGCCACGCGCATGGCTTTGCCGGTCCGCGTTGCGTGGTGCCAACAAGACCTCAGCCCTGAATTCTTCAACATCGGGTTTGAGTTCGAGCTTGTGACCGACGAACAGAAACGCATCATCGAAGCCGTGATGGAAAATTACGAGTTCCGCCGCGAATCGCCGAACTATCCGCCTCGCCCCGAAGTAGGGTAAGTTTACACTCTGGGGGAGTTATGCTTTCGGTCTCTTCACCGAATATTCGTTATTGATGCTTTCCCGAAGAAAATGCTTGATCAATGATTGATATGGCACGTCGCGTTCATTCGCCAGTTGGCGCAGTTCAGCGATCATCGATTCGGGCAGGCGCAAAGAAATAGATTTCAAGGTGGGCTTCAGATTGGGGAAAACGGCGCGTTGAGCCTTCTTCCAATCGATCAGATCGCTGGAATCATTTTTAGCCCAAAATCGGCGCTCTTCTTCCTCGTTCTTGAATTTAGGAAGTTGCTTGTACATCGAATATTCTCTTTGCTTGCCTGCTCCTCTGAACAACCTTACCAAAATTTGAGTGTTTCAATTAATGGATTTTAGCCTATAATTGGAGCATCGGTGTCGGAATTCAAGCTTACAGGTGGAGCCCATATGACGACTGACCAGCCAATCAAATTTGAGATCGAAGTCGGCGCGAAGAATATAAGCGAAGAAGACCTCGACGAAATCACCCGAAATTTGCTGAACGAATTGAGGGGAAGTGACGCACTGTCGGCAGATTTAGTCTCCTCGGGAGCCGCCCCGAAGGGAACCAAAGGCGATTTGGTGACCGTCGGCATGTTGGCGCTGGAAGTGTTGCCCGCCGCCGCGCCGAGTCTGATCGCGATGGTGCAAGCCTGGGTCATGCGCGGACAGGGTCGCACGGTGAAGTTCAAGGGCAAGGGGTTTGAGTTCGAAGGCTCGCCCGAAGAATTCGATAAGTTTCTCTCCACGTTCCAAAAGAAAAGCAAGAAAAAATGAGCGCCAAATACGCCTTGGTCATCGGCAACACGGACTACGCCGACCCGGGGTTGGCTCAACTCACCGCGCCCGGCAAGGACGCGGAAGATTTTGCGCGCGTGTTGAAGGACAAAGGTCTCTGCGAGTTTGACGATGTAAAAGTTTTGCTGAATCAGGTTTCCTCTTCCATTATCGAAGCGATTGACGAATTCTTCGACCAAAAGAAACCCGATGATTTACTCGTTTTGTATTTTTCGGGTCACGGTGTGCGAGATGAACTTGGTTCGTTGTATCTGGCGGTCAAAAATACGATCCGTTCACGATTGAGATCAACGGCGATCAAGTCTGACTACATCCGCGAGGTGATGGATCAATCGCGGTCGAGGCGGCAAGTCCTCGTTTTGGATTGTTGCAACAGCGGCGCGTTCCAGCAAGGGACAAAAGCCGCGACGGGCGTGAGCGTTGGCACGGCAACCGCGTTCGAGGGCGGATATGGTCGCATCATTCTCACCGCCAGCGACTCGACTCAATTCGCATGGGAAGGCGATAGAGTCATTGGTGAGACGGACAACTCGCTTTTCACTCACTTCCTCGTCGAGGGACTCGAAGGCGAAGCAGATATAGACGGCGATGGAAGAATCACTGTTGATGAGTTGTACGATTACGCGTATGAAAAAGTAAAACATGCGACACCGAAACAAACCCCGTCGAAGTTTTCGAGCAAGCAACAGGGCGAGATCATTCTTCGCCAAAATATATCCGTCGAAGAGATCAAGTCGGTGCCGTTGCCCACTCCCCTGTTGGACTCGATTGAGAATCCATTTTCAGATATTCGTCTCGGCGCGGTGCAACAACTGACGAAATTATTGAACGGAAAAAATCTTGGGCTGGCACGATCCGCGCGAGAGGCGTTGGAAAGAATCGCCGAAGAGGATGACAGCCGTCAAGTCCAGCGTGCGGCGGCGGGGGCGTTGGAGTCCGTGCGCGAGGGCGAGAAAAAAGCCAAAGATGAAGAATCAGACAGAATAACGGAAGAGGCGCAGAACGTCATCCACAAACGCGTCATGGAAGCGGAACGTCTGGAGAAGGAAAAAGTCAAACCATCAGTGGCACGAATCCTTGATGCCAAGAAAGAACTTTCGAAGCCTGAGCCTGAGATAATAAACTCATCCATTTCGAATCAGCAAGCGATCTTATGGATCACTTTGGGCTGGGTCGTTGCCGGGGCGATTAGTAGGACAGTTTTCTGGGCAGTGGACGAATTCAGCACGCCATTGGTCGGTATCGTCAGTTGGGGGATCGGTGGCTACGTAACTACAATTATCCTGCGAGCCCGAGATATCCTTCCCAGCGAGAAAAATATTTATCTGGTAACTTTTATCTGGGTCATCGGCGGGATAATCGGTTGGGCAGATACGAGCATGATCACGGCGGCGCCCATTGCGGTAGTTGGAGATACGATCGGGATTCTGATCGCGTTGGCGGGCACGCTTGGTATTGAAAAATTACGCTCGCGTTGGAAAGACATGCTGTGGTTGATATTGTTCTGGGCAATTTCAAGCGCGGTCGGCTGGACAATCGGTAAGTGGATTTATTATGCTGATGGGTTTTTGTTCAATTATTACATCGGCAAAGCGGCTGGATGGGGACTCGCCTGGGCAATTTCGGGCGCAATCGGCGGTTACGTTTTGGGTCGGCAACTTCTAAAAGCACCTAAAGAAACAGCACAAGAAGAGTTCGCAGGCAAATGGACCATCGCTGAATTCATAGAGAAACACAAGGTATTTCTTCTTTCATGGAAGGGACGAAGCCTACTAGGCGTACTGGTTGGATTAATCCTTGGAATATTGTTCGGAATAATATACGGGATAGTCAATGAAACCACCTACAACTTTGCCTACGCATATTCCACCTTTTATTTAGATGTTCCACACATTATCTTGTTAGTCGCTTGCGGTCTGGCTGGATTAATAGCGTTTCCACACAGATGGACTATCCCATTGATGATCGGCGGTTTCATTGTTGTAGGTATTGCCAAGAGTCAAGAAGGATCTTTGCCATATGACTTGCTTGCATTTGGAGGTGTGTACGGCCTTCCAGCAGGCGCTTTACTTTCTAGAATTTTGTATTGGCTAAAAGTAATCAAGTAATGAAATATTTGCCCTGAGGAACCCATGAGCGGAAAATTCGCCCTCATCATCGGCAACACGGAATATACCGACCCCGGTCTGGCGCAACTGACCGCGCCGGGCAAGGACACGGAGGATTTTGCGCGCGTGTTGAAGGACAAAAGTCTTTGTAAATTCGATGAAGTCAATGTTTTATTCAATCAAACAGAGTCTGCAATCCGTGAAGCGATTGACAGTCTCTATTATCTTAAAAGACCAGATGATTTGCTTGTGCTATATTTTTCAGGTCATGGCGTACGAGACGAGTATGGTTCGTTGTATCTTGCGGTAAAAAATACAAATCGTTCTCGTTTGAGATCTACGGCGATTAAATCAGACTATGTACGAGAGTCCATGGACCAAAGTCGTTCCAAACGGCAAGTACTCATCCTTGACTGCTGCAATAGCGGCGCGTTCCAACAAGGGACAAAAGCAGCTACCGGCGCAAGTATTGGGACATCATCCGCTTTTGAAGGGAATGGGTATGGTCGTGTAGTTTTGACAGCTAGCGACTCCACCCAGTTCGCATGGGAAGGAGACAAGGCCATCGGCGAAACGGAAAATTCGCTGTTCACCCATTTTCTTATCCGGGGGCTTGAAGGCGAAGCCGACAGAAACCGCGACGGGAACATCACTGTTGACGAATTGTACGATTTTGCTTATGAGCAAGTTCTCAACATAACCACAAAACAGACACCGGGAAAATGGTCATACAAGGAACAAGGTGAAATCATTCTTCGGCAATATGTTCCCGTTGGCGACAAAAAGACACGGACCGAAGAACTTCGAGTCCTGCATCATGAACGATTGAAAATGATACAGAGCAGGCAGGAAAAATTGTTACAGGAGAAAGAGGAACTTGAATCAAGAATTAGCGAATCTGAATCTCTCCGCTTATCATCCAAAAAATCAACATCAAGCAAGTCATGGGTAATACCAACAGGAATTTTCCTAATACTTTGCGGTTTCGCAATCAGCGCGCTTTGGGTCAGTAATAGAATATTCTCATTATTTGCATCCCCACCCCAAACGAGCACAGACTCGGTTTCCGTCACACCCATTCCTAGCGAAGGAAATTTTCAAACACCTACCGCGGTCGTAAGTCCTATCATCCAAAATTTTCCAGCATACCCCCACCTCTTGGAATCCTTGATTAATTCAGAAGTTTCATATTTTGATGGTTTTGATAATCCTCTTGTAACGGGTTCAACTTTTTCCGGTGGAGCAATTAACAACGGTGTATTGGAAATCATCGGCACTGAAAACTGGGACGGGGTTTCTCGGAAAAAGAACTTTAAGGACGGCGAGGGAATTATCGTTGATTTCAAATATACAAACGATGCGCTTTTTGAAGCGTTTTTCGAGCAGGGCGATTTTGGCAACGAATCGTACAGACGGTTTGGCATTTTCATCGGCGACAACTCTATTCTGACAAACGAGTATGATGGGGATCAACTCATTCAAAGTACCCCTCTGTCAGGGAATATTTCGCTCAATGCAGATACGGGGTATTCGCTATTAATGGCAATTATAACAGATGCGCAGTTTGTTGTGGCTGTTTGGGATCCAGCTAACCCATCGGATATTCTATTTCTTCGAGAGGAAAAAGACTCGACATGGATTGAGTCGGACTGGATTTTTTATGTGCAGGCAAATCAAGGTATCATCACCCTTGATAATTACAAGGAAATTACTTTTAGAAACCTGAAATGATCCGTGTAGCATCAAAAGGATAAATTGAGCGGAAAATTCGCACTCATCATCGGCAACACGGAATACACCGACCCCGGTCTGGCGCAATTGACCGCATGCGTACGGATCAAAGGAAGAGAGCTGTTCACTAAAAATCGTGTATGATTGGGGCAGGAGTTAGCCATGTTAGCAGAAACCCGTTACGAGCATGTAGTTTTGAGCGACTCACGTGTGCCTCTCATTTCAGGGACAACAATGAAGGTGGTGGAACTCGTCCTTGCGCAGGCAGCATATGGCTGGAGCGCGGAGGAATTGCACATCCAGTTCCCGCAATTGACGCTGGGGCAGATCTATTCCGCGCTCGCGTATTATTGGGATCATCGCGACGAATTGGATGGCGACATTGAAAAGCGAATCGAAAAAGTTGACAAAGTTCAGAAATCAACTCCCGCCTCGCCATTAATTAAACGACTGAAGGACAAAGGGCTGATCTAATGACTGTGTCGCTATACATGGATCACCATGTTCCAATAGCGATCACGGTTGGTTTGCGTTTGCGGGGCGTAGATGTGGTTACGGCGCATGAGGATGGCGCCGACCAACTCGACGATGATGAATTACTGAAACGAGTAAACGAATTGGGGCGGGTCTTATTCACACAAGACGACGACTTGCTAACAGAGGCGGCGAAATGTCAACGGGAGGGGATTGAATTTTCAGGCGTGATTTATGGGCATCAATTGAGGGTGACGATAGGACTTTGTATCCATGACCTTGAAATTATCGCCAAAAGTGGGGAAACGGAAGATTTGAAAAATCAAGTTGTATTTCTGCCGCTGTAACACGCAGAGTTATTTACTCTTTGATTTTTTCTTCACTGCTTTCTTCAGAACCTGTTTCACTGATTTCGGCGTTGACTTACTCGCCTTCGCAGAAGATTTCTTCGCCATAGCCTTCTTCGCCACAAGCTTCTTCTTGACAACCGCCTTTTTCTTCACTAACTTTTTCGCGGCGGATTTAGTCTTACTAGCTTTCGCCTTCTTTCCATTCTCTACTTTCTTCCTCGGTTTCTTCACCTTCGCGGATTCTTTCTTCTTTCCTCTTTCTTCATCCTTCATCCTTCCACCTTCATCCTTCACGCCAAACATCTCCTCCCACTTCGCGGACATAGACTCCACGCCCGCGCCATTCAACGCGTCGCAAATCACTTTCCACTCGCCACTTTCCACGAACTGAAAATCCATAAACACGTGATGCTGGTACGCGTGCAGTTCAACGTACAGTCCCTTGCTCCAAAGTTCTTCACATGAGCGGATGTATTCCAAGTGTGTAACGTAATCTTTGAAAATAACGTAGCCTTCGAATGGAAGTCCCAGCGCTTCGGCTAAAGATTTTTGGCGCAAGTCGCCAGTAGACTTATCGAGATAGGCGGCGCAGGTTTTGATCCAGCCTTTGGTGTCGGCGAAGCGGTTGTGATAGAGGACGAGTCCGCGTTCATCTTGAAATATGTTTGAGTAGGCAAAAACATTTTCGTCCACGTGACCGCTGGCGGTGAAGAGGTCGAAGAGGAAGAAATTTTCCACGTCGGCGAACAGATAGCGGCGGTGAAGAAGCGGGAAGATCTTCCAATCGTGACCAGCGATGAGCGCGTCATTCGGTGTCTCATCCCATTTCGGTTTGCGAAACTCCATCCCATATTTTTCGCGGAAGCCTTCAACCTGTCCGTGCCCGAACATCGGCAAGCCAGGCAACGTGGACAGCACAGTTGCGATCCCAAAATATTTATCGCCGTCGCCGAATTGTTCGATGGCGGTTTTTTCATCGGGGTTGTTCATGAAGTTGACGTACCGCTTGAGAATTTGCGGGTCGAACTCCAGCGTGTTCTTGATCGCGGCGCGATATTTGGCGTTGTCTTCGTCGCGCAGCATGTGCATGAACGCGGAGTTGTACACGCGGTGCATCCCCAGCGTGCGGACGAAATATCCCTCGAGCAGCCAAAACGCTTCGGCGAGGAGTAGCGTGTCTGGGACTTCCGCCGCGACACGGTCCACGACCTCGCGCCAAAACTCCTGCGGGATCAACGCGTCAAATTCGGACCTCGTCATGCCTCGCTCTGCCCGTGAGGGGATCGCGCCGCCTGAGCCGGGTTCGGGGAACCATAATCGTTGAATGTGTTTCTTCGCCAACGTCATCGCCGCGTCGAAACGGATGACGGGAAAATTGCGCGCCACATGCAAAATGGTTTGGATGATCGCCTCGCGCACTTCGGCTTTGGTGTAATCGAGTTGCGCTGTGTCGTTCCACGGAAAGGACGTGCCGTCGTTGCCGTGATAGATGTAACGCACGTCGCCCGTAAAATGGTCGCGGCGTTGAAAGACGACCGCCGCATCGGTCTTGTTGTAGTAATGATCTTCGAGATAAATTCCCACGCGAATATCGTCGGACAAATTTTCGGATTTGAACGAATACGAAGGATATGGCGAATACGGAAGCGACAGGAACCAATCGGGATGCTCGCTCACCCACTTCGAGTCGATGCCCATGTGATTGGGGACCATATCGGCGGACAGGCGAATACCTCTCTGCCACGCGCGAGTTCGCAAATTCTCCAATGCTCCCCAGCCTCCGAGGTCTTCGGCAATATCATACGAATAAAGTGAATACGCCGAAGCGACTGCGTCCGCATCGCCCATGCGTTGTTTGATTCGTTGACTGGCGCGGCTCCGTGCCCACAGACCGATGAGCCACAAACCCGTGAAGCCGCGATCACGGAGAATGTCGAGTTCTTCATCGGGGATTTGGTCGAGAGTTTTTATCCAGCGACCATACTTGCGCGAGAGTTGTTCGAGCCACACATAGGAATTTTTCGCGATGAGGATTAATCGCGGCATCCAGTCTTTGTCGGGACTGTATCTTTCGTATTCGGCATAGTCGCCGCCCGAATAGGTTGCGACGGGGATATCCGCTTTGAAATCGCCGTGAGCGAGGTGATGACGGAGAGTCTCTTCGCGTAAAAAGTCCATGCCGCGCAAGAGACGAGAGACAAACTCGTCGCCGAGTAGTCCGCCCCACTTTTCGAGGATGAACTGCAACTGCCCTTCAAGCGAATCAGGGAAGGCTTCGGCAGGCGCGCGCAGGATTTCAAACAACGATTCGGTCGAGCCTGGAATATTCGCGTTATCTTTTACAATTTGGGCAAAGAACGAATCGAGCGCGGCGATCAGATTCTTGTAAGCGGTCGGTTCAAGCGGAGCATCGTCCACGAGTTCGAGCATGGGACTCACTGCCGGGTTGGCGTTGTGCGTGAAGACGTAGATCAACTCTTCGACCGACTTGACTCGTCCGTTCGTGAGTTTGGCGAGATAGTCATCAACTTGTTGCTCGCCGAGATACACGCTTTCAGGCGGAAACTCTGCGACGAATTTTTTTTGCGTGCGGTCAATTGAATCCTCACCGACTTGCTCGCTCGCAGAGTTGACCGCTGTGTTCATCACCGGCGGAGGGGCGAACCGCTTCACGAGGGCGCGCAAAGCCTCGTCAATGAGGGATAAAGCATAAAGGTCTGAAGCAGGCAGAGGGTCCGAACGAAGCGCTGTTGCCTGCGCCGCAAACTTCCGCGCGGAGGAGAAATCCCCAAAGTGGACGCGGCCGTCGTCGCGGAAGAAATCCGATGAAAAATGATAATGATCACGCGACAGTTTTGTTAGGCGCATGGGGCAATGATAACCTCGAAAAATGATTTCGAGTATACTTTTGCTCAATGTCACCCCAAATTTTCGAGATGGTCTTATTGATGATCGCAGCGGCATTGCACCTGCCTGTGCTTTCGTTGTTGTTACGCAAGCGCGCCGGGCAAGAGACCGCCGCCGTATTCTTTTCGGTATACGTTATCATCAACCTGCTCCTGACCGTTGTAGAGGGACTGATACGCGGGGGGCAATTGGCGCTCGGCGAACGGAGCGCAATCGACCTGCAGGCGTTCGGCGCATTCATCCTTTCCTTCATTGCCCTGATCGCCATCCTGTATTTTGTGCGACGGAATTCTCGCAACTGGCTGATCGTGGGAGGCGTCTGGCTGCTTGGCTTTTTTGCCATCCTCTTCAACCTGTTCCGTTTCGGCGAAGTGGTTTGGACGAACGGCGCGCTCGTTGTCACCTTCGACCGGCTCGCGTCGATCTGGGCAGGGTATGGCTGGTTGGTATTTACTGCTGGGGCTTTTGTGGTTGTGCGTATTGCGCATGACCGCTCGCGCCAGCCCCTGCTCCGCAACCGCCTGAATTACTGGACGCCGGCGTTTCTGCTGATTGCGCTCAACGATGGTTTGCTGTTTTTCGGGATGCCCATACCCGGCAACCCGGCGCGTTTGTGCGCGGCTATGCTCGGCGCGCTCATCATTGTTACCCACGATCCGCCAGACTTGCGGAATGTTGCGCGGCGGGTGCTTACGTACGTTATCACCACGTTGGTGATCCTGATCTTTTATGTCGCTGGCGCGACTGCCTCGCAATCGGTGTTCAATGCTCTGCCGAATTACAACCCGCTCGTCGTCGGCGCGGGGATCGCGCTTGTGTTGGCGTTGATCTTCACCCCGTTGCTGACCAGCGTGCGGCGGCTCGTCAACAACTGGTTCAACTTGCAGGAATACGACGCCAGCCGCACGCTCCACGCCTACAGCGAACAGATCAGCAACATCCTCGATATGCAGAGGCTCGCCAATGTCGCCGTGGGGCTCATCATCGAGGCGATGGACATTTCGCGCGGCTTCCTCTTTCTTGTAGATCCCGATATCACGCCGAACGGCGAGAAGAATTACCGCCTGCGAGCCGTCCGCAACAAGGGCGAGCGGCAGATTCGGATCACCACACTGGGAAGCGAACACCCGGTGACGAAATACCTCGTGGTGGAGGGCCGCCCGCTTCTTCAATACGACTTGGACCTGCTCCCGGCTTTTCGGTCGGTTTCTCAGCCCGAGCGGGAATGGTTCAATCATCTCGAAGCGGAGGTGTATCTCCCGATCTTTTCCAAGCGCGAGTGGATCGGGCTGTTTGCCCTCGGCGCAAAGATCAGCGGCACGCGCTATACGGAAGAAGACCTCGTCACCCTTTCGGCGTTATCGAACCAGACGGCGGTGGCGCTCGAAAACGCCCGTCTCGTCGATAACCTGGTGGTGGTCAACACCGAACTGCGGCAGGCATATCGCAACCTCGATAAAGCCAACCGCGACCTCGAGCGCCTCGACCAGACCAAATCCGATTTCATCAGCATCGCCTCGCACGAACTCCGCACCCCGCTGACAACGATCATCGGCTACACCGAAATGCTGCTCGAAGATACCTCCCTGCCTTTGCCCAGCCATTCCATGTTGAAAAATATTTCCAAAGGCACGAAACGCCTGCACGAGATCATGGACTCGATGTTCGATATCGCGCAAATCGACTCGCGCACTCTGCAACTCCACCTCACTTCGGTGGATACCGGCGATTTGATCCGCAACGTGGTGAACGGCTCCGAAAAATCGCTCAAGGAACGCGAACAAACACTGACACTGGACATTCCCAACCTGCCCATGGTCAAGGCAGACCCAAACCTTCTGCTCAAGCTTTTTCAGCACCTGCTGACTAATGCCATCAAATTCACGCCAGATCAAGGGAAGATCAACATCGAGGCGCGGCAAATCTCCCCCAGTACGGCAGACATGCCCAACGGCGGACTCGAGATCGTGGTCAGCGACACCGGCGTGGGCGTAGATCCCGATTCGCGCGAGATCATTTTCAGCAAGTTTTATCAACCCGGCGAACTGCTCAAACATTCCACGAGCAAGTCGCGCTTCAAAGGGAGCGGCGCCGGGCTGGGATTGGCATTATCCAAAGGCATTGTCGAGGCGCATGGCGGGCGCATCTGGGTGGAGAGCAAAGGCTACGATGAGGAAAATTTCCCCGGCAGTCAATTCCACGTGATCCTGCCTCTAGGCGTTTTCGATAGCGGCGAAAAAACAGTTGTGATGGGGAATGAAGTGAAATTGCAACTGGGGTAACTCAAATCGCCTTGCGATAGACCCGGTGATTTTTGTACTCCACCCCATTCAAGTTCTTCAAATCGGCGCGCATTTGTTCGGTGGTTTCAGCCACCTGAGTCATTTCGACGTTTTCGAACTGGTTGAAGCCCAAGACTGTTTTCCCCATTTCGTAATACAGCAAAGCATTTCCGCCTCGTCCCTGATATTCCGGCAGGATGCCCATGCCGTTGCCTGAGACCGTTTTCGTGCGTTTCATTTCGAGCAGAAGGTCGAAGATGCCGAACGGGAAGAGTTTTCCCTTCGCGCGTTGAAACGCGGCGGAGACATCGGGGAAGGCGAAGAGGAAGCCGACGATCTTTTCGCCATCCAAAATAACTTTGATGAGGCGCGGATCAGCGACGAGGAAAATGTTATCCACCGCGTATTGGATGTCGCCGGGCGAGAACGGATAATACTCCCAGTTGTGGATGAACGCCTTGTTATATGCTTCGCCGATGCGCGGCGCCCATTTGATCAACTCGCGCTTGCTCTTGAACTTTTTAACTGTCAACGCGCCGCGTTCGATCACGCGTTTGGCGATGCTTTCGACTCGTTCGGGAATTTTGAACTGGTGAGCGGGCAGGTAGCACGAAACAAAATCCACTTCTTTTTCGAAGCCGAGAGATTCCATCAGTTTGGGATAGTAATCGTAGTTGTAATTCATCATCGTCATCATCTGGCGATGCTCGAAGCCTTCGATCTGAATCCCATAGCCGTCGAACGGAGAGAGTCCCTTTGGACCGATCAGCGTGTCGAGTCCGCGCTCTTTTGCCCAGGCGCGGACCGAGTCGAAGAGGGCGCGGGCAACCTCAAGGTCGTCAATGGAATCGAAGGCGTAGAAGTGCGCTTTCTTCGTCTTGTGATAGTCGTTGAAGGGCTTGTTATTCGCGGCGCAGATTCGTCCCACCACTTCGCCGTCGCGAACGGCGAGGAAGAAATCCGCTTCGGAGTGGCTGAAGAAGGGATGTTTCTTGCGATTGAGAGGCAGGTAGGCGTCGAGAAAAAGAGGCGGCACCCATTGTTTGCAATCGCGGTAGAGGTCGTAATAAAACTCCACGAAACGTTTTACTTGCCGTTTGTTGTTTGTATCCACTTGTTCGATGGTGAGCATGCCGCCAAGTATAAATCCATCATAGCGTTCGTGCTATACTTGCGAAAAATCAAATGTCATCCTGAACATAGTGAAGGGTCTCCTGTGATATGAGGAGATTCTTCGCTCCGCTCCATTAGACTTGAAGTAGTATTGGAGTTGCCAAACAAGGGCTGAACAAGTCTAGAGCCGCTCACGAGGCAAACGCCGAGTCAAACTCAAATTCTGAAGCAGACCCAGC
>NZ_DBNHEF010000031.1:0-14247 GCF_057138825.1 Candidatus Defluviilinea gracilis | reverse complement strand
AAGATTGCTTGTGCTGTCGTCCGCTCGCAACAACCCTACCTTCCCAACTATGTTGCTGTCAATCCCCTGGTTTTTCAAAAAACCTTGACGGCTTCATAGTATTCAGAATGACATGGCTTTATTGACTCGCCTGATATTCCAACACGACGACGTGGGTTTCGCTGGGGAGAGCGGAGCGCGTCACCTTCAGGGACGGCTGGGTCTCCGGCTTCGACAGTCCCATCTCTTTGACAAACTTGCTGAGCGAGTCAAGCGAGAGTTTGACTGCCGGAGTGGAATAGTGCATCGGGATAACAAGATTCGGCTCGATGAGGCTGATGACCTCCGCCGCTTTCGCCGCGTTGAGTCCGCCTCCCCCGCCGACGGGGACGAGCGCGACGTTGATCGTGCCAAGCGATTCGATCTCGGATTGAGTCGGCGTTTGCTTGAGGTCGCCGAGATGCGCGACGGTGATGCCATCGTAATCGAAAACGTAGATGGTGTTGTTGGGCGAGCCTTTGCCCTTCTTCTTGCCAGCCCCGCCGCCGTCGGTTGACACGCCGGTGACGAAGACGCCGCCGATCTCGAATTCGCCCGCGCCATCAATGACATGCGACGCGCCTTTGACCGCGTCCACGTTGTTGTGACCGGGCGCGTCGTGGCTGACCGTGACGATATCCGATTTGAGTTTGAGCGCCGAATAGCCGATGGATTTGTTGTCGAATGGATCCGTCACCACCGTCGCATAGTTGCGCTCGGTGAGGCGGAAACAAGAATGTCCGTACCAGGTGATTTCCATGTATGAGAGGTCTCCGAGGGGGAATTATAATGCAAGCCGCAGGGCTGGGAGAATAATCGTTGGATTTCCAAATGGTATAATTCTTTTGGCAACAGGAGCAACAATGAAAAAAACATTTACCGCTTTTGTGGAGTACGACGATGATAGCAAATTATATGTAGGCATCATACCCAACGTGCCGGGCGCGCACACCCAAGCCGAGACTCTGGATGAATTACAGCGCAATTTACAGGAAGTATTGGAATTGTGCCTTGAAGAAAACCCGGAACTTGCCGATGCAACTTTTCATTTCGTTGGTACGCAGCAGGTAGAAGTTGCCGTATGAGCAAACTGCCAATGGCAAATTTCAAGACGATGGACAAAATCCTCCGTCGGCTTGGGTTTGCTGCTGTGCGCCAGAAGGGGAGTCACGTTTTCTATCGCCACACTGACGGCAGAACTACCACGCTCCCCAATCATGGACACAGGGATATTGCTCGGCCACTTATGCGCGAGATACTGCGGGAAGTCTCCGTTTCTCCTGATGAGTTTGTGGAATTACTTGAAGAACTTTAGGTTGAATATGAAATTCAACTACTACCCTGAAACCGATTCGCTTTACATCGATCTTTCCGCAAAGACCAGTTCCGATTCACAAGAAGTCGCCCCGGGCGTTGTGGTGGATTTTGACGCGCAAGGCAATATCGTCGGCATTGACATTGACCGCGCCAGCAAGATTGTTGACCTCTCACGGCTGGAGACAACTTCCCTGCCCCTTGCCGACTTGCACATCGCAGGCGCGAAAGTGTAGAAACAAAACGTCCGACGAAAATTCGTCGGACGTTTTTCAATTTTACACGTCTTCTGAAGTCGCCATTCCCGTGTTGCGCTCGGTGAGGCGGAAACAAGAATGTCCGTACCAGGTGATTTCGATGAAGAGAGAGGCTGGTTAAAGTCAGGTCGGGATGGGTATCATCTTCGCTTGCGATTTTTCTTGCGCGATTTCTTTTCCTGTTTGCGCTTGTTTTTTTGTTTATGTTCCGTCTGACGCGATTTAGACGCCATCTCGACACGCACATCGGCCGCCAAAGGAAAATTGCCAAAACGCAATGGCCGCTCAGGCGTGATCCGTTTTTCGAGCAAGCCTAGCTCAATCTGAACATCCTCCACGTCACCGTTGATAAATTCATCCACCGCGTTTGCTTCAAACGCCCCCTTGATTAATTCGATTTGCTCTACTGCCTTCGCGTCGATCAACCTGCTGACGAGGAAGCCATTAAACTCTTCGTCGTTGGTTTCGTATTTCTCAAGAACCACCGTAATGCCTTGAATACAGCGCACGCGTTCTTCGGGGTAGCGGTTCCCGATTTCGACTAGCGACATGCTTGCTTCCACGCGAGCATACATGGGGTTATTCTCATCCGCCAGAAATCTCTTCAATGGTTCGATAGCGACCGGACCCAACGTACCAAAGACGAGACGCGCATCGGAGGTTAACCAATCGTCATCGTCTTCGTCAATTTGGCGGAGGATTCCAAGCACGGCGGGAATCGCTTCTTCAACTTTGAGTTGAGCCAACGCGCGCCAGGCGTGAATTTGCCCGTACCAGTCTGGCAAATCTTCATCTTCAGGAAAGTCTTCAGGCAGGTCGAGATAGCGGAGATTGTTATCTTTGACAAGTCGAAGCAACTCTGGAATATCTTCGTGAGTGAAACCCAAAGTTGAATAATCAAGCCAGGGGCGTTCTGGCCTCCCAAGTTTTAGAAGTTCCGAGACCGGTTGGGTATAGGAGTTTGTCATGGCTTTTCCATCGGATATTGTTGCAATACATTAATTTTTTATTGACTCGCCTTACGCACTAGAGGTCATAATGCGAGACCGCGAAGCGTGTCGCTTTCCCAGTCGTTCTTGCACAAGAGCGACATGAATGTCGCATTGCAAAAACTAAACTGACTTTAACTGCGTAACATCTGTTATTGAGACTTCTAGATTTCACACCTCGAATACAGAGAATGATACAGGATGGGCAAGAATAAACTCATCAAGAAAATTTACAACCCTTCCATCTTCACCTTCTCCTCCACAAACATCCACCTCTTCGTCTTCGAGTAATCCCCGCCTTCGGGATAAAAGTACTTCTTGTACTCTGCCCAGTTATCCTTCATCCGAAAGTACGGATCAATCTCACCGTCCGCGAGTTCGTAGCGGGAGATTCTTGCGTGTGCCTGTTCGCGCAAGGGGTTGTCGTTTCCCCAGCCAACGTACATTGCCACCGACTCGGCGAAATCTTCCACGCGGTTGAATGCCCAGTTCGAGCCGCTGGGTTTGTCGCCGTAGAAGTAGCCGCGCGCGTTGCAGCCGGGTTTGCGTCCGCGTTTGCCGGGTTCCTCCGCTTTGACGAAGCCGTTTAGATCGGCAAGCCTGAAAAACTTTTTCGCCCACGAGAAAAATCGAGAGGTGTGCCCGCCGGTATATCGTTCGAGTTGACGGGATAACTCCCAGCCGCTGCGCTCATCCCAGATGTGAGCAAATTCGTGGACGACTGTCCATGAGGTGAATGAACCGGTGTTGGAAAACGTGACTTGTCCATGCAAGGCTTCCCCGCCGTGCGAGCCGATGCTTCCTTTTTTCACGGTGACGTTTCCTACATTGTTGAGGAGATTTTCGCTTCCGCCAAACGCATTCGCCAGCAAGGAAATCGAGGCGTGCAGTTTATCTAATTCAGCGAGCGACCATGTCCCTGCTTTCTGTGCGGAATTGCCGAGCGTAATTTCATCATCCCTATCGGTGATAACGGTTACTTGAAAGTCCGCACCTAGGCGGGCAAGTTTCTTAGCGGCAATCGCAAGTTCCGCTTTTTCCATGACCGAAGTATAACGGCATTTTCAATTGGCAAGCCAAATTTTCCAGACCACTTGATGATATAGCCCAACTTCCTCTACCAGTAGAAACATAAAGCGGTCTCGGATGCGCATCCGAGACCGCTTTCATTTTATTTTAGCCGTAAGTTATTACCCAGCGACTTTTCTCGCCATGTAAAACGCCATCCAGCGGTTGTTGATCTCCTCCTGCGCTTGCTGACGGGTATACCCATATTTGACTTGAAGCAGGGTGACGAATCGATTCTGCTTGTCGTCTGCCTTGTCAATTTTTTTCAGGTCATGCTCAGCTAGCAGACTCCACCATTCAGTGGAACGACTGCGGAACACTTTCCATTGCAGGTCGAATTTTGTTTTCGGATTGCGCATGCGGGTCTCCATAGAGAGTAAAAAATAAAGCGGACTCAGTTTGGAGTTTTCGAGATTTCGTTTCTTGATGACCATCCCTTCCCCATGGCACAGACAGGAACAAAATTGTCAAACTCTTTCAATGCTGATTGTACTACAAGATGAATGAGATTCAATAATTTCGGGGGTGAATTGCAGAATTGAAAACGCCCATCGCGGAGTCTCCCCAAGAGAGAAGCCCAGACATCCTCAAACAAAACTTTTCCTTGGAAACTCAACAACATCATCAGCCAGAAAAGAAGTCAACTCAACGCCCTCTCCCAAGGGAGAGAGGCAAGCTGACATGGCAAAAATCGTGTTTATCTGGGTGAGGTCAAACCAACACACTGATTCAATCACCACCATCTGGTAAAATCAAATTGTGTCTGAGATATTCGATATTGCCCAACTTCGTAAATCAATTCTCCAGCGAAAGATTATCTGGCGCAGACACGCCCTCGAGCGGATGCTGGAACGCGATTTGAGTCGCGCTATCGTTTTGGACATCGCATCGAACGGCGAAGTCATCGAGGATTATTCTGCCGACCGCCCAAAGCCGACCGTGTTGATGTTTGGCTGGGATAAGAAACGCCCCATTCATGTTGTCTTGTCCCTCGAACCTGACGGAGAAGTTGCCGTCATCACCGCCTACGAACCCAGTCTGGATATATTTGAATCGGACTATCGAACTCGGAGGAAACCATGAGCGCCAAAAATACCTGTCCCATTTGTGGTGGGTCAAAAGTAAAAGGCACAACCACGTTCACTGTTGATCTCGGCTTCGGGGTGGTTGTTGTCCGCAATGTGCCAGCCCTCGTTTGTGAACAATGCGGCACAGACTGGATCGCCGACGAAACCGCCGAGCGCCTTGAAATAACCGTCAATGACGCGCGCAAACGTCACAGACAAGTGGAAGTGACCGCCTATATGCCCGCGTAAGAAACCAAAACTCGGAGACGAATTCTCCGAGTTTTTTTGTTCTTCGAATCCATTTTTCATTTCCTTCGCTCTGCTTTGAGCAACGAACTATCTCCAGAATGGAATCGGATAAACCCTTGTAACAAATTTTCGTCAATCACTTTAAGCCAGCCGTCACCAGACAATAATTCACCCTCATCGTTTCCCTCAAATGTGAAAGAGAACCGTTTTTCGCCGCCGAACTCTTCCATTTCTCCGTGAATGCTCGCTTGGACAAGCCCAAAATGAAATTCGCCATAG
Source organism: Candidatus Defluviilinea gracilis (assembly GCF_057138825.1). Taxonomy (NCBI): domain Bacteria; kingdom Bacillati; phylum Chloroflexota; class Anaerolineae; order Anaerolineales; family Candidatus Villigracilaceae; genus Candidatus Defluviilinea; species Candidatus Defluviilinea gracilis. Next base: position 9,006 of record NZ_DBNHEF010000031.1, on the reverse strand, counting down.
CCTTTTCGATCCACCCTGATATAGGCTTGCGTTTCCATGTGCAGGTACATTGCATCCCACTCGTCCATTTCGATGATATTCCACGTGCCTAAAAATTTTTTCATGGTTTCTTCCGAATCGGCGGACTGAAGTCCTTCCTCAGTTCATAAAAGTCGAATGAATTCGACTCGGGGTGCCAATTCATCCTTCATCCTTCCGACTTCATCCTTTCCCCTCCCGCCACCCCATCAACTCACTCAACCCCAGGGACGGCGTCGCATCCCCCTGCCGACCTGAATTCCACGTGACGATCAACTCCCGCTTCGCGCGCGTGATGCCCACATACAACAGGCGCAGGCGTTCCTTCACGTAATCCAGCCGCGAGCGCATCGTCGCCGCGCCTTCTTCGTACCAGTCGTATTCGCCCCGCGACTCTAACGCGCTCAACTGCGCCAACGCCTCCGCCGTCAAGTCCAACCCGCTCCGCACGAACCAACGCTCTGAAATAAAACGGTCATTTGGCATCGCCGATGGGAAGTCATAATTATTGACCGACATCAAATAGACGCGGTCCCACTCCAGTCCCTTCGCCTTGTGCATCGTCGTCACCACCACCCGTCCGCGATGGCGTTCGGGGTCAAAGCCCGAATCGTCCGACGAGAACCCGATGAAGCGCCGTTCATTCTTCGCGATCACCGCCAGTTCCGCCGTCAACTCAGGCAGTCGCCAATCCGCGTGATCGTCCGCCGCGCTCCGCAACACCAGCGCGAGTTTATGCGCCAGCGCCAGATCCGACGCCTCGCTGAACACATCCTGCGCCAGCGTCAACACCAACTGATCGATCGGAAGCGTCACCGCGCTCAACCATCTCTGGATGACGACTCGGAACGCGTTTAACTCTTGGATGACTTGCTCCGCTTCATTCGCCCTTACGGCTGACAGCCAGTCGTCGGCATTTTGCGGCGCGACGAAGTTTTCCACATCAACCATCTTGCGCAGAAGAGTCGATGTCATTGCGAGGAGTGTTTGTTGCGACGAAGCAATCTCCTCGCCACCAGATGTCGTTGCGAGACGATGCTCTTCCGTCGAAGCAACCCCCTCGTTTTCAGCATTCTCCTCATCTTCAGGAGATTGCTTCGCAACTTGCGCTCGCAACGACATGCCTTCACGCCAGTCTCTCCTCCACACCTCATACGCCTTCGACAACTTCTTCGCAGAACTCGGATCAGCCAAATACGCCAACAAATAACTCAACGACCCCGCCGCCGCGCGTGTTTCGGATGTGCTTGAAATTAACTCTATCGGCTCGATTCCCTTTTGCCGCAACGCATTGACCACATCCACGCCGCGTTGGTTGCGCGGGACAAGGATCGCAATCGTCGGCTTATCGTCATCGGGGAAATCCCAGATCGAGTCAACATATCCCTTCACCGATTTGACCACCGCTTCGAGCTCTTCGTCGGGCGTGTATTTCTTGCTGATGAACTTGATCGCCTCAGGGTCGTCGGGCGGATTCTGTTGCGGGTCATCCTCAGGCACAGGGACAATATGCGGCACCGACAACGCCGTCCGCGCTTCAGGGATGGGATGCGACTCCATCACCCAGTCAATGAGATGATTCGCCAACGCCAAAATAGACGGCTGTGACCGTCCCGACTCGGGCATGTCTACACTTGGGTTGTTCTGAATGAACGCGCGCAAAAGTTCAGGCGAGGCAGTTGTAAACGTCTCAAAGATGGCTTGGTTCGGGTCGCCGACGCGGACCCAATTCCCTTCCAACTCTCCGCGCTGAGCGGAGCGACGAGTGTTCTCCGAGGAGCGCAGTCGAAGCGCGAGGTCGCCAACAATATGCCCTTCGTCTGCGCCTCCGCTATCGCTACGGCTCCGCTCAGGGAGGAAGCCGCCACTTAATAGTGAAAGTATCCTCTCCTGCGTCCGACTCGAATCCTGCGCTTCATCCTCCAAAATAAACGGATAGCGATATTGAAGACGCGCGAGATACTCTTCGTCGTTTTCGAGCAAGGTCAACGCGAGACGAATTAAATCGTCGAAATCCACTGCGCCGCGATAGACGAGGGCGCGTTGGTAGTCCGCGTAGATGCTCCAGCCGAGTTCGGCGAGAGGCAGAGGCGTGGGAGAAGAGTCGAGTTTGGTACGCAGGCTTTCGGGAGTGATGAGGCGATCTTTCGAGGAGCGGATAAATGCTAAGGCGAGGGAATCCAAAAGATCAGGTAGTTGCTGACGTTTGACCCAATCCGTTTTCGATTGATCAAGCGCGGGGTCGAGGTATTCATCCAGTGAGTGATTCGCCAGCCACGCATTGACCGACTCGCGGCGGATGAAACCCGCCTCACGCTCGTCAATGATGCTGAAACGATTTTCGAGCCCCACGCTCGCAGGCTTCTCGCGGACAATGTCATGCGCCAGCCCATGCAATGTGCGCACGCGATATTTGTATAATGATGCAAGTTTGTTATCAAAAAAACTTTCGAGACGATTCTTGAAATTGTCCACCGCTGAATTTACCAGTGTAACAATCAGCACTTCTTGTTCATCTTGAAGCGTGCCGCTTTGAATAATCTTCGCCGCCAACGCCGAGAGAATGTGCGTCTTCCCCGCGCCAGGGACAGCGGCAATGCCAAGCCTTCCGCCATCGTAGAGGAGGATTTGTTGTTGGGAGGGACGAGGGGTAAAGAGCATATTAGCCTACAATTAAACTTTCTTGATAACTATGTAACTGTAAGTCTGCCTCAATAAAAGAATAAGATGCCACTATTGTAGAAACAATTATGATCAGCTTCTCTCCATCTAGGAAAGATATGGAAACACTTGTTATAATCCCAAAAAGCCAGGGAGCAATTGCCAATGTTGCTAACAAAACCGCTGGAGCAAAAGTGATACGCTTATTAACAGCATGAAGATAACGCCCCGCGACGGCATTTGAACTAATCGTTGGTATTTGGCCTCTCATCTTTCGTAGGCCTTCTCCATAATTTTGATTTTTAAAGGCTACATCGGCATAGTAGTAAGTAAACATTGCAACAACCAAGAAAGTAATTAATCCCAATAGCAAATTGTTTTCATGGAAAAACGAGATTGCCTTATAAGCAATATTGTTCAACCAACTTATGCGTGAGCATGTAAGCAAAGGCATATAGAATACAGTAAGTGCAATAAGCAAATGACCACCAACAAGCCCATCTTGTCCTAGTGTCAACCTAAGAGGTAGAGATGGTGTCGGAAATTTCACTCCTCTTCTTAGCCCAACAAACTCTTGTTTTTTTTTCAAAATACACTACAGGTATATTACGGCGACCTAACAACAGATAAATAACTATTAATATACTTCCGAGAAGTAGAACAAAGTAAAAACTAATGGGTCCCACATGGAGTTGCGAATTCACCAGCTTGATGATCTCACTAGAAAATCCAGCAATAATGTTACTGGTTACCAGAATAGCATTTCCCTGCCCTTTGATACCGTAATGGCTAATTAATTCCGAAATCCACACCGCGAAGAATGAACCCGCTACAAGTATTGATATGGTTGTCACAGTTAGTATGATACTAGACTGTGTTCCTGAGTTTTCAAGTATGAAAAACTTTCCTTGGCAATTAGGAGAAATAAGGAAGAACAAAAAGAAAGATTCTAAAATTGCAATTGGAATGGCTAAAAATAGATTCCAGCGAGTAAATATACGGCTTGCTGTCCAAGGATTTTCTTTAACCTCTCGTTGAAAAGACGGAAGAAGCGGCATTAATAATGTCAACAAAGCACTGGATGCATTGTAAGGAAATAAACCCAATGCTAGGACAGAAAGCGTAAGTAATGACCCGCCAGATAACATACCAATAAACTCTACTAATAAATATAGGTTATTTCCAGAACCAAGATTCTCGTACGCCTCATTGGAGGTAATCGTTATTCCGGGTAAAGGAACGTTTAGTAAAAATCTAAATAATATTACAAGTGCTAATGTTGCAAAAAGTCGTTTTCTTAAATCAGCATGGGTAAACAATGCCCTGAGTAGGTTTCTTTGCGACCTTTTTTGATTCGTACTTGGTGGAAATCTACTACCCATATCATTCTCCTCGATTTTTCTCTGAACCGTCATTTATAGCACTTTATACTCATTCAGGGCATGATGGCGCACATCCCGTTGCCCGCACGGTGGGATTTCTCCCTCACCCCAACCCTCTCCCACAGGGAGAGGGGGTACGTGACACTTGAAACCTGAAACTTGGAACTCATTTCGCTTCTCCTGAATCCTCATCCACCATCAACACAGACGTATCCACCACCTCGAAATCATCGCCCGTCAACACATCTAACAAATGGAGCATGTCATTGTCCCAGCGTTCATCGGGCGCGCCGCTGACGTACCAGTTCGAGCCGTTATCTGCCAATACAATGCCATAAGTTTTCATCGCCTGCAACAAGATTTGCATCTCAGGCGGGAAACCTGAAATGTCATAATCCGCTTTCAAGCGGAAACGCGCGCCCATCGGCGGGATTCCGTTTTGCGGATCGGATGTCTGATGCCGCGCGGGCCAGATGTATCCTGCCGTATCTTCAACTGTAAAACGCAACGCGTGCTTAATTTCTCCCGCGACAATTTCATCATATCGAACCAAGCCAGGCAAGATCGGCAAGCCTGCCGCGTCGGCAGAAGTCCACGTGTCGGGGCGCAGGGCGTTAGAGTTCAGATCCCAGATCGCACCCGAGCCGCCGCTCCACAAGCCGCCGTCGAAACTCATGTCGTATGTTTCATATAACCTGCACGTCTCAGTATCCACAACCAAAATGTGATGATCGCTCCCCCATTCGGTATTTGGATTCTCCGGGATCGGATACGGTCCCGGGTCGGATTCTTTGGGATAATAAAACTCCGGTTCAAACTTCGGGACGGCTGAGGCTGTTACGATGTTATATGGGATTCCAATCGGACCGCCGTCCCACTCGCCCGAGCCGAAGTCCATGTGGAAGCCTTCGCCGCGACCGATGCTGTCGATCCACGAATCAGATTGCGGGTGGACGGGAAGCGAGTCAACACGCGCGTTCCAGTAATTGTTCGCGGGGAACATCGGACAGTTGGCGAGAGTCGGTCCGCCCGTCGAGGGAGGCGGCGTAGAAGTTGAATCAATCGGCGGGATGATCGAAGTCGGGCTTGGTTCAACGGGAGAAACAATCGTCGGGGTTCCAGTAATACTGCAAGCCAACAGAAGAATCGAAATGGTCATGAGCAAATATTTTTTATTCATCTAGGTATCCTAAAGGTGACAGTCGCTTTCGAAGTGACTGTCACCTACCTTTCACAAAACTTTCTGAAACGCGCGCAACAATTCGCCGCGTCCTTCAAATCCGCTTTCGCCCAATTCGGAGATTCCCAAATAGACTCGTTCGCGGCAACGGTGAAGTAATCCCGACACCAAGCGCGCCATCGCCTCTTTGCTGTATTGCACATCATCCGCATCCGTCCACTGGCGACCCTCTCCCCATTCGCGGCTCAACACGTACGGATGCGTGAGCGGCTGGGCGAGTCGCTCGTACCATCCGCTTGAACCCGCATCGAGCCAGAACTGAATCGTGACGGGGCGGTTCATCATCAAGAAGGTGTGCGCGGGCGCGACGAGAACCGCGTCCTTGTCTTCATTCTGCCAGCCTTCGAGATACGACGCGGCGATCACGCCATCGTGAAGCATTTGGATGTATTCTTTTCCGAGACCTAACAGGTTTTCAAAACCTGTTAGGTCTAAAGCCAAACGAAACTTCTTCACCGACTCAACCAAACTCGCCGCCACGCGGACCGAGTCAAAGTTGCGGTGATAACCGAATCCAACTTGCGACAGCACCTCGCCAAACATCTTGCGGAAGAAATGATCGAGCGGCAACACATTCGACGCGCGATATTCCTCGATCCAATTTCGAAGCGTCGAGTAGCGACTGCCAATTGAGTAAGTGATTCGCTCCTGAACATCGGATTTGATCTCTTCAAACGGCGAAAGCCGCAGGTCGCGTTGACGATAGACAATATCCGTCAGCAACTGCGCGCGGACGAGGTCAAGTCCGTCAATGGACTGCATCAGCGCATACGCCACGTCAAATTTTGGCGGGGGGATGTTCCAATGCGGATGCGCCAGCGCGGCAAGCGTGATCAACGCGTGGGAAGCGGGTTCCTCATTCAACGAGCGCGATGGACGATGCGAACGCCAGGGGATGTTTTTCGCTTCGAGCCTGTGCGTGATGGAGAAGCGCAAGGCGTCGGAGAGGTAGGGAGCGAGGACTACGATTTCAGAGGGAGAGATTAGATGACTAGAGACTAGAGACTGGATTTCGTTAACGACAGCGTCGAGCAGTTCAGGGTAAAAACGTGCTTGAATAATAGAGAGCGATTCAGATGACCTGTGACCTTCAACTTTTGACTCAAGATTCGGAACAATCGCCTCTACCAACCCATCGCTCAACTCCGCCACGCCCTCCGACATCACAAAACTTTCTTGCAATTGGATTTGTTCATCGCACACTTCGCGCAGTTGCAAGCCTGTGTACACGTCCGCGCCGAGGAAGAAGCGAAAGCCTGCGCCTTCATCGTAAATCAGTAAGGCGGACTCGAAGTCCGCGCTCCATTCGGCGATGATCTCATGCGCACGAGGACCATCCTCTTCCACGTTGTCGTAGATCAGGTGGCGATAATTTCTGACGAGGTAATCTTTCACAATGTCTTGCTTCCACATCGTGTTTGCGAAGACTTCGAGTTGGAGGGAAAAATCGAGCAAGTTATGGTCAAGGCAATATTGGCGGAAGCGATTCGCGCAATCTTGGGCGTCTTGATAAACGCGGCGTTGAGCAGGATCGCCGAAATACGACAAGTCGAGTTTTGATCCGATCTCGGTGTGACTAAAACCGATCACGGCGGCTTTGTTGAGGTTGTCAATAATTTGGGAATACAAGCGATTGCGGTCTATCGTCACCGATTCAAAATAACCCTCATCCAACAACGGGCGGACGAGATGCGCCATGTAATATTGCGCAGTTTCGAGTGTGAGGAAAACTGGCGGTTGAGTCGGGTTTGCAAATCCTGCCGCTTCGCCCGCGAGGGGCCAGAACAGATCGCACGTGCGTCGCGCCAAACCGCCGATCGTGGCGGGAGTCACATCGCCGCCCGCGCGTCGTTCGGGGCTGTAGAGCAGATCGAGATATGGTTCTTGCAAACTTCTCTGCGGGGTGAGCATGAGAATCGATTCGCCAGGCACGCCCTGCGCAAGCAAGTGACGCATCCGCTCGACGCCTGCGGTGGTTTTGCCCGTCCCTGCGGGACCGCTGACGAAGAGCTTTGAGTCGAGGGGCGAATCAATGATCCGCTGTTGAAGCAGGTTGAGGGTCGGCATGAAGCGAGGGTACGATAAGGGCGATAATCTGTCAATGAAAAGACCGCCGACTGGCTATCGAGTGTCGGCGGTCTGCAATCATCTGTGAACAGCCGGTACATCGGCGCGTCAGCCTCGACACAGCGCAACCGCGTCGAGAACTTGCTTTCGTTGTGTACCGGGGTTTCAATTCAAATGTTTTGCGAAGAATTTCTTCGCGCGCTCCCAGGCGTCTTTCGCGGCTTCGGGTTTATAGACGCTGGGGTCGCTATCGCGGAAGAAGGCGTGTCCCGAATTTGGGTATACGACCACCTCATGCTCCACGCCGACTTCATCGAGAAGTTTATCGAACTCTTCTATCGTGCCCACCGGGATCGATTCGTCGGCGTCGCCGAAGAGACCGAGCGCAGGCGCTTTGAGACTGCGGCGCAGGTCGTCGAAAATCATTTGCATTCCGCCGCCGTAAAACGTGCAGACCGCGTCCACCGGGCGCAAGACGCTGAGCGCAAGCGACATGTGTCCGCCGAAACAAAAGCCGACGCTTCCAACCTTCCCCGAGCAATCGGCGCGGGCTTTCAGCGCGTCAAACGCGGAGGCGAGTTCGCCGGGAGACTGCGGCACATGTTTATGCAAGAGCGCCTCGGCTGTATCGTTGTCGCCAAGTTCGGCGATTTCGCCATGATACAGATCGGGCGCGAAAGCGAGATAGCCTTCTTTTGCAAAACGATCGGCAATGGATTTCGTCTGCGCGTCTAACCCCCACCATTCTTGAATCACGACCAACGCCGGAAAGGGTCCCGCGCCCTCCGGTTTCGTTAGGTATCCCCGCGCTTTGCCAAGTTGAACGAATTCGCTCATGAGTTTCATCCTTATGAAGTGGATTCTGTTTCCGGCGCGTCAGTCGGAAAACTGCCGCCATCTGCGTTGAACGGAACACATCGTGTTCCCACCCGTTAAGTGTACCAAATTCAACTGCCGAATTAAAGTTGTGTTCAACTTCAAATTAAAGTATAGTTGCGAAAATTCAACCTCAAGGAGATCCCCATGCCAACCACCATCAGACCCACTGCAAGAGTCGGAGTTGTGCCAGCCAAGCCCGTGTCGTATGTGAAGTTTTCAGACAAACTCACCGACTCGCTCAACGACATCGGCAAGATGATCCAAGACCACAAGAACATGATCGACGCCATTCAGGAGATCGCGCTCGAACTGACCAACTCAATCGGCTCGCTTCACACGCTCACGGTGAAATACGCGGGCATCGCCAACAACATCCTCGACGGCTTGCTCCCCATCGCGAAGGGCTTGCCGATCATCCCGAAAAATATTTTGCAACTGCTCATCAATCTCGAAGCCATTACGCAAAAGATCATTGACAATCAAGCCTCCACATCGAAGACGATCACCGAGGTGCAATCGGGTTTGAAGACGGGCGACGTGAACAAGATCAAGGGACACGCGGTCGCATTGCAGAGCGTGACGCGGACTCTCACTTCGATCTTGCCGAAGGGATAAAACCCCGCTTCTTTCTGCATGTCATTCTGAATACTATGAAGCCGTCAAGGTTTTTTGAAAAACCAGGGGATTGACAGCAACATAGTTGGGAAGGTAGGGTTGTTGCGAGCGGACGACAGCACAAGCAATCTTGAGGATCTTGTT